>DATLQS010000079.1:0-10738 GCA_035535075.1 Solirubrobacteraceae bacterium | reverse complement strand
GCGCTGGTTTCGACCAGCTCGAGGGCGAGAACGTCGCGGTAGAAGCGCTCCGAGACGGCGAGGTCCTCGCTGCCGACGAAACTGACGAGCTCGGCGCCGCCCAGCACCACGTCACAGGGCCTCTGACGGCGGCGGCGCCGGGTCGCTCTCGCCGAGCAGTCTCCGCGGCCACAACCCCTTGGAGCGCACGACGTTCAGCTCGGCTGAGTACAGCGTCGCCTGGGCGCCGAGGTGCAGCCAGGCCAGCGTGCCGAGGACGATCGCGAACAGGCTGTAGACGTCGGCGAAGTGCTTGAGCTGGTGTACGACGATGTAGCCGCCCGCGTGCTGGAGCAGCTGCCAGAGGATCGTGGCGAGGACCGCGCCCGGGAGGATCTCGCGCACCGTCGCCGGGTAGGAGGTCAGCAGCACGAACGCCGCGACGAACAGGCCGAGGTCCAGCGCCGTCGACACGACCAGGGCGGCGAGCGTCCCGACCACGCCCGGCGCCGACCCGGCGTCCACCCAGCCGACGATCACCGTCGCGGCGATGTTGACGCTGCCGAGGATCGCAAGCAGGGCGAGACCGCGAAGGCGGGTGCGCAGAAACGAGTTGCGCCGCGCCGGGGCGACGTCCCACATGCGGTCCTGTGCGATCTGCATCGCGTGCATCACGCCGAGGCCCGCGAGCAGCGCGGTCGCGATTCCGATCGCGAGCGGCAGCCCGCCGACGTTCAGCGAGGGCAGGTGCTTCTCGATCGTCGTGCCGATGATCGGGAACGACGCGAGCGAGGAGTGGACGATCTGATTCTGCAGGTGCGGATTACCGTGGAGCAGCAGCCCGAGCAGGGTCACGAGCACGAGCAGCAGCGGGAACAGCGAGAAGAAGGCGTAGTAGGCGATCAGCCCGGCCAGTTGGCCGCCGTTGTCCTCGCCGAACTTCTTGATCACCGCCAGCGGAAGGGCGCTTGCGCGGTGGCGCTGCTGCGCGCTGTCGATGGCATGCAGCCGGAGGCCGATGGCGCCGCGGAGCGACGTGGTGGGGGACACGAGAGGAGGGTATTCCGCGCTGCGGACCGTCAAGGGCATACACTCGCGCCCGCGGTTATGGAAACCTACGTTCGCGCTGTCCCGGTTGATGCCGAACCGTCGGAAGAGCCCACGATGGGGCTCGCGAGTCGCGATGTGGGTGGGGATCCGGCTGAGGAGGTGGCGCGGATCGCCGCGGCCCGGCGCGGGAGGCTGCTCCGCGTTCACCGGCGACGCCTGCGCTGGGAGGACCTCGAGGACTGCTACAGCCAGGCCACGCTCGAACTCGTCACGCGCTCGCGTCGAACCCCGTTCGTCAGCTATCAGCACATCCTCAATTCGCTTGAGCAGAAGTTCCTGAGCCGGATCGAAGATCGCCGGCGGGCGATCGGCGGTCGAAGCGCGATCGAGACGGCGATCGCGCGAGCGGTGCCGGTTGACTCCCCAGACCACGGGGCCAGCGAGCTGGAGGATCGCGGCGCGGGGGTCGAGCATCAGGTGATCGCCCGCATCGAGTTGCAGCGGCTGCGGGAGGTGATCGCCGACCTGAGCCGTGACCAGCAACTGGTGCTCGCGAGCCAGGTCTATGTCGACATGGGCGCGGGCGAGTTCTGCAGCCGGCACGGCTGGTCGGTGGAGAAATACCGCAAGGTGGCGCAGCGCGCCCGCGGCAAGCTGCGTGCGCTGATCGAGGAGTACGAGCGAGGCGAGCGCTGCCGGCGTCTCGAGCCAGATCTGCTGGCCATGTGCGCGGGTGTCGCGGAGGACGAGGCGCTGACCCGCGCGCGTGTCCACGTCGGGAACTGCCCGACGTGCGCGCGGATGGTCGGCGAACTCGATCGCGCGGCGCGCTCAGTGGCCGCACTGCTCCCGATCCCGGGGCCGGTCGTCCTCGGGGGCGGCGGGGTGGCCATGAAGTTGACGGCCGTCTGGACGGCGGTACGTCGAGCGGCGACGATCGTGCGCCACCCGCTTGCGGAGACCGGGATGAGCAGCGGCCCGGGAGTTGCCGGCGGGTCGCTCGCGGGCGTCGGCGCGCTCAAGGTCGGGATCGCCGCGGTGTGCGTTGCCGGCGCGGCGGGAGGCTATGCGGTGTGTGCACGGCTCGGGGTCCTGCCGGCAATCGGGATCGGACTCGGGCACCAGATGGCTCATCAGGCCGCCCACCACCCTCGCCGCGCGGCGCGGCGCCGGGACGGCGCCGCTCCACCGCCCGCCGCTCACGCTCGGGTACCGAGCGTCGTGGTGGCATCCGCGGGTCGTGCCGGACATGGCCAGCTGCCGGTCCGTGTCAGCGCGATCGCGCAGATCCGCCGTGAGTTCGGCAGTCCGCCGGCACGCACCGCGTCGGCCACGAGCCTCGGCGGTGGCGGAGCGACATCGAGCACCAGCGGCGGGCCGGCGCCGGTCCCGGTCGTATCGAAGGCGCAGACGAGCCAGACGCAAAGCGAGTTCGGCTTCGAGAAGTAGCGCCGGTACCGGCCCGTCGGTCACCGGCGGCCGACTCGAGATCGCCGCTGTGTTCGCTGCTCAGCGCGTCGGCGTGGATCAGCGTCACTGAGTTCGTGTGTCCCGCGGGGCGACTCACGGTCGGTACTGACCGTTGAGGACCCACCGTGACATCCGTCGAGCCGCCTGATCATCGAGTTTTCATCGTCCGCGCCGCCTGCCCGGCGCCGGGCGCGCGCCGGCGCGGATACCGGCCGCCGATCGGCGTCGCCCCCCAGGCGCCGCGCGGTCCGGGCCGCGCCGGCGCAATCGCCGCCGCCCGGTGGTCCTGATGCGCCGGAGCCCGGTGGCCGTCTACCGAATCATCGACGAGGAGGAGCTGCTCGGCGGCGAGGATTTCGAGCTCAGCTCCCGGCCGGAGCTCGCCGGCCGCGGTGCGCGCCGCCGTGCGCTGCGGCGCGCGCGAACGCGCGGGTGGACGGGCTGGGGGTCGACGGCGCTCGGGGTTCTCGCGCTCGCGTGCGTCGCGGGATTGCTGCTCACGCTGTCGCCGCGGGCGCGCCCGCCGCTGCCAGCGGGTTCGACGCACCCGCGCACGAGCACGACCGTGCCGCCTGCCCTCACCGTCGTTCCGGCGGCGATGCCCGCGCACAGGCGCCCGCCACACGCGTCGCGCAGCCGGACACGCAGGGTGATCGTGCGACGCGGGCCGCGCCCGCGAGCACCCGCTCTGGCGGGCACGGTGCGCCGAGCAAGCGCCGTGGCCACCGTGTCGCGCGCCGGCGCATCGGTGACCCCGCCGACGCTGTCCGCTCCCGATCTGGAGTTCGGGTTCGAACGATGAGCACCGGGAGTCCGCGCGGGCGCGTGACGCTCGAGCCACGCCGACTGTGGACGCTGCGGATGTCGCTCGGCGCCACGCGCTGGGTGTTCTACGCCGTTGCGCTGTGCGGCATCCTCGCCACGGCACGCAACGCCATCGCGCCGCCGCGCCAACAGCTTGTCGTCGAGGTCGGCCCACGCACCCCCGACCCGGGCGCGCAATGGTTCGCCCTGCGCTTCGCTCGCGCGTACCTCACGTGGTCGGGTGACCTCTCTGGCCACGAGCAGGGGCTTGCCCCGTTCCTGGGGTCAGCCGATGACCGCGACGCGGGTCTGACGCCGGTGGCGGGGAGCACCGAACAGGTGCGGTGGCTGGCGATCGCCGGCGAGCGCGACCGTGCGGGCGGGGAGCAGGACTACACAGTGGCTGCCGACACGGGCACCGGACCCGTCCGCTACGTCGAGGTCGCCGTCTCGCGGAGGCCTGATGGAAGCGAGATGCTCGCGCACTATCCCGCGTTTGTCGACGGTCCGACGCCGGCTCCGGCGAGCGGGCTCGATGGCGGCGCGCTGCCGACCGTCACCGATCGCGCCGTCGTCGCGGTGCTCGACCGCGCGCTGCGCAACTACGTCGGGTCCTCCGACCAGAACCTCGCCGCGGACCTCGCCCCCGGCGCAGTCGTCGCTCCGATTGCCCCAGGGCTGTCGCTCCGCGCCATCCAACGACTCGTGGTCGAGCCATCGGGCGCCGTGCTCGCCACGGTGATCGCTGCCGACCGGGGTGGCGATGCATTCACCCTGGCCTACGAGGTCTCGGTTACCGAGCTCGCCGGGCGCTGGGAGATCGCACGGATCGAGCCATGACCACCAAGCGGAGGACACAACGATGAAGAGATGGATCGCCGCCGCGTTCGCAGCGGCACGCGCGCTGCTCGCGCCGGCCGTCGCAGCAGCGGCAAGCCCTCTGACGAGCGCGAACGGAACCTCACTCGAGAGTGCTGCGAATCACGCGAGTGCCACCGGGCGGACCGTCGCACTCAGCCTGATTGGTCTCGCACTGGCCGTGGCCGCCGTCGTCCTGGTGTTCAAGCGCGACTTCAAGGAGGCCGTCGGCGTGCTGGCGATCGGCGTCATCGCGGTGCTGCTCGCGAGCCCGGTGGGACTCAGCGTGCTGCAGAACACCGTCGCGCTGCTGTTCGGCTCGGGCTAGGGCGGCGTGAGCTCGCCGCTCGAGATCCGCTCGTTTCGGTCGGTCTTCGCCCTCGAGCGCCGCATCTACCGAATCGACACGCTGCGCCTGAACCCGAGCGGGATTCCGCTGCTGGGCATCGGCTACGCCGCGTCGCTGGTGGCGGTGGCGCTGATCGCCGGCGCGGTCCCGCCGACGGCGTGGCTGGACCAGCTGATCCCGTGGTATGTACGCGACCTCGGCCTCCCGCTCACCGCCGCGGTCCTGCTCGGCGCGGTGCGCGTCGAGGGACGCGCGGTGCACCTCGCGGCCGCTGCGCTGGTCGGGCATGTGCTCAGCCGCCGCCGGCTCAGCGCACTGGCGCCGCTCTCTGGCCGAGGGGCGCGCTGGCGCCCGCCACCGGTGCTGTGGATCCCCGATGGCTCCGATGGCCGGTTTCGCTCTCTGCGCTACCGCGGTCCCGGCGTGGTGCTCGTCCACCACGCGCACCTGCGTGCCGAGTGGTCGCGACGAAGGCGCGCCGACGTCACCCTGCATCCGCTCGCGGGCCGCCGCGGGCAGCCCACAGCACTCGAGCTCGCCCCCGGCGCCGTGCTCGAGGTGCGCTCGCGGTGACGTCCTGGCGCCGCCCGCTGTCGTTCGTCTACGGCAACTGCGTACTGGGCTCATCCGGTCCGTGGGCGCTGTTCGCGCTCGAGCCCTACAGCTACACGACGCTCGCCGCCGAGCGCAAGCGCGAGCACCTCGGGCGGCTGCTCGCGGCGATCGAATTGCTCGAAGCCGACATTCAGATCCTGCGGGTCGCACGCGCCTGGGATCCGGAGCGCGAGTTCGAGGGTCTCGCTCGCGAATACGCCGGTCCGCATCGCCGCTCGCACGAGCGCTACCTCGCGGCCCAGCTTGCGGCGCTGCGCGACGAGCGTGCTGAGCTGCCGGCGGTCTATCTCGCGGTCTGTCTCGATCCTCCGCAGCGCGACGTCGGCGCGTTCGTTGCGGGCCTCGCCGAACGCCCGCCAAAGGAAATGCTGACAAGCCTGCGGCGCATGTTCCGCGGGGCCGCCGCGCGGCAGCTCTCCGCTGCGGAGTTGGAGCGGCTTCGGATGCGCGCCGACGAAGTCCATGCTCGGCTGGCTTCGAGCCTGGACGCGCGCCCGGCGCGGACGATCGAGGTGCAGTGGCTCGTGCGACGGGCATTCTGCCGAGCGCTTGGAGAGCCGGAGCTCGACGGATTGCACGAGCCACAGGCCCTGGTCTTCGAACGCAATGGCACCGCCATCCTGGCGCCGCTCGAGGCCGAGGTCATGCGCTGGAGCGAAAGTTACGTGGAGCACCGCGGGCGCTTGCTGCGCATCGAGTCAGAGCTCGGAGTGAGCTGGCAGTCGCAACTCGTGGCCGGGGCGCTCCCCGAGCGCGCGGTCTTCCCGAGCGCGCGCCTGGAGTTGATGTTCGCGCCGGTCGAGTCGCTGGCATTCGGTGTGGATCTCGCGCTGTGCGCCCGTTACCTGCCCAACGACTTGGCGATCCGCCTGGTGCGCCGCCGCGTGCAGGACGCCGACGAGATCGCCCGCGCCGAGGCGGGCGGGGACCAGGGCGTGTCCGATCGCGGCTACGACCGCACTCAGGAGGCGCGCGATCTGTTGTCCTACCTTCAGTCGGCAAGCCACCCGCCGCTGCTGCGGGCAACGCTCGCCGTGGCCGTTTCGGCAACCGGGGAGGAAGCGCTCGAGCGACGCATCGAGGCGGTCCGTCGCGCCTTTGGCGAGGTGCGGCTGCACCGCCCGCTCGGCGACCAGCTGCGCCTGTTTGTCGCGGCGCTGCCCGGGCAGCGGTGCGCCGTCGCCGGCTACGACGACGTGCTGACACCAGAGCAGGTCGCGGCGATGATGCCGCTCGCCACCCACCGGGTCGGTTCGCGCCGCGGCTTCCTCCTCGGACACACCCTCAGCGGCACGCGTCATCCGGTCCGCTTCAACCTCCGCGAGGGCTCCGATGACGATCGCAACGCCGCGATCCTCGCGATCGGCGCACTCGGCACCGGCAAGACGACGCTCGACCAGAAGCTGGCCTACGAGGCGTTCTTGCTCGGAGCTCGGGTCATCGACTGCGATCCCAAGGGCGATCACCGGATGCACGAACTGCCCGACGTGGCGCCCCATGTCGAAACGATCGCGCTGCGGGGCGAGCGGGCACTGCGCGGCATGCTCGACCCGCTGCGCATCGCGCCCGAGCACCTGCGCCAAGACGCCGCCGTCTCCTTCCTCTGCGATCTGCTGCCGGCGCGGTCGGAGGCGGCGTGGGAGACGGCGGTCGTCGGCGCCGTCGACGCCGTGTGCAGGCGCTCGAAGGCCCCAACGTGCTTTGAGGTGATCCGTGCGCTCGGGCAGGGCGACGCCGTCGATCGGCAGGTAGCCAAGACGCTCGCGGTTTATGCCGGCGCCGGCCTGACCCAGCTCGGCTTCGCGGATCCCGACGTGCGTCTGCCTGCGGTCGGCACTCGCCAGGTCACCTACGTGCCGATCCGCGACCTCCCGGCGCCCCAGCCGGGCACCGCCCGCACCGACTACTCGCCGCTGGAGCGCGTCGGGGAGCAGATCGTGCGGCTGATCGCGATGTTCGCGATGGCATTGATGGCCGCCGAGCGCTCGCGCCTGAAGGTGTTCTCCTTCGACGAGGGCTGGCGCCTGCTGGGCGATCCGGTCGGGCGGATGCTGCTCGCGTCGTTGCAGCGAATGGGCCGCAGCGAGCTCGCGGTTCCGATCATCTCGACGCAACTGGTCAGCGACACGTTGCTCGATGGGCGCGCATCGCTGGAGAACCTGATCGGTGCAACGTTCGTCTTCGGGCTGCGCTCGGAGCGCGAGGCTGAAAGGGCGCTCGAGCTGCTCGACCTCGACCCGGACGACCGGCAGTTGCGCGGGCGCCTGCTCGAGTTCGATGCCGGCCGCTGCCTGATGCGCGACCACCGCGGGCGTGTCGAAGCGGTGCAGGTGGAGGTCCTCGTGCCGCGTTTGCTGACGGCCTTCTCGACGACCCCAGTGCCTCGGTGACGCTGGCGCGCTCGGTCATCGCGCCGACGCTTGTCGCGTTCGCCTTGCTGGTTGGCGCGCCAAGCGCACAGGCAGCCGGCGCTTCGGCCCCGGTCGATGCGAGCCCGCTCGCGGCGAACGGCTTCGCGAGTCCCTCGTGCACCTCGGCGGCACTCACGGCCGAGCTCTCCGTGGCCGAGAGAACGAACTGCGAGGTCTCCGGCGTCGCCGTCGCTCCGGTGCCGCTCTCGAACTACGCGATCGACATCAACATCCCGTCGGGTCTCGACGCCAGCTTTCACCAGGACCTCGACACGATCGTCCAGGACCTGCTCGTGACCCCGGTCTGGACAGCGCTGGTCTGGCTCATCCACGTCGTGCTGATCGCGCTCGAGTGGTGCTACTCGATCGACCTGCTCGCACCGACGACGCTCGCTCGTGCCAGTTCCGCGCTCGGCGGGGCGAAGCGCGTCTTCACCGATCCGTGGCTGGGCCTCGTGCTCGCTGTCGCAGCCGTCGGCTTCGCCTGGCAGGGACTCGTGCGCCGCCGCGTGCTCGACACGCTCGGGCAGGCCGGTCTTGTCGCGGTGATGGTCGGGTGCGGTCTGTGGATCATCGCCGACCCGGTGGGCACGGTCGGCGCGGTCGGTGACCTCGCCGACCGCGCGGCGCTGACCACCGTCGCCGCCAGCGCAACCGGCGATCCGAGCCAGCCGGTAGCGACGGTCGACGGTGCCTTTGGCGAGGTCTTCGACGCGGCGACGAGTGGCCCATGGTGCTATCTGGAGTTCGGCGACGTCGACTGGTGCCGCGAGCCGGCTGCGCTCGATCCGCACCTGCGCGCGGCTGCCAGCCAGTTGGAGCGGCTCCTTCGCTCCGAGGCCACCTGTCACGGATCCGCGCCCGGACTCGTCCAGTGCGCGGCGGGTGGCAGTGCGCTGCAGACCCAACTCGCGGGCGCCGCGACCGCGCTCGGCGAGGCGCGCACCAACGGAGGTCTGTTCCTCGCGATCCCGCCCGAGGCGCTGGCTCGCACCGCGCTGCCCAGCCAGACACCGACGCCGACGCTCTATGGGACGTTATGCGGTTCCAACGATCCGACCGCGTGCACCGCCCCGACGGCGCCGCAGGCGGAGTTTCGCACCGCCTCGGGGACGTGGCCCCGGGTCGGCGGGCTGCTGCTGATCGTGGCGGGCACGCTCGGAATGCTGCTGCTGTTTGGCTTCATTGCGCTGCGGCTGCTCGGAGCCGCGCTCGCGACCCTGCTTTACCTGCTGATGGCTCCGCTCGCCGTGCTCGCGCCCGCTCTCGGGGAGAGCGGGCGCGACGTCTTCCGGCTGTGGCTCACGCGGCTGGTGGGAGCGACGCTGGCCAAGCTCGTCTACTCGGTCGCACTTGGCGTCGTGCTGTTGGTCGTGCGGCTGCTGAGTTCGCTGAACGGTCTCGGCTGGTGGACCCAGTGGCTGCTGGTCTCGGTGTTCTGGTGGATCGCGTTCGAGCACCGACATCGCCTGCTTGCGCTCGTGATGCACGAGCGCGGCGAACCGGGGCGCCGCGCGCCGCTCGCAACGCGGCTGTGGCTGGCCGGCCGCAGCGCCCGCGCCGGCACCGATGCGGTCCGGGCCCCGGGACGGATCGCGGTCGGGGCCGGCGGTCGGGCGATCGAGACCGTGAGGCGCTGGCGTGAGCTTCCGCAGGACGGCGGTGGGGGTGGTCTGCCCACCGTCGGTCCCCGGCTCGCCGGGGCTGGTGAGCCACGCCAGGAGCCGCGTGAGCGAGCGCGCGGGGAGCTTGCCGAGCAGGTCCGGCGGGTCCACGCGGTGGAGGCGGGCACGGGGATAGAGCGCGCCGGCGGCGGCCCGCCGGCGACGGCAAGTCGCGGCGAGGTCGCGGCGCTCGAGGCTCGGCGCTCGCGGCTCGCAACGTCGTTACAAACCGCGGTTGCCGTCGGAGATCGGCGGCGGACCGTGTCGTTGCAGTTGCGGGCGCAGCGGGTCGGGGCCGATCTGGCCGAGCGTCGGCGGGAAACCCAGGGCGGCCGGGAATCTGGCCCGCTCCGCGGGGTGCGCGAGCGTCTGGGCCGCGTGGCGCCGGCGTCGTGGTCACGGTCGCGCGAGGTGCGGGCGCTCGCGCGAGTGCTTGACCGGGCGGCGCAGGCGCCGCCCGGTCAAGCACTGCGGTCGGGGACCGGCGCGGCGCCGCTGGCCGGTCTGGCCGGGATCAGTCCGGCCGAATACCTCCGTCGCCCAGCCGCGGAGCAGCACCGTGCGCGACTCGAGATCGAGCGGGAGTTGGCAGGTCGCCGCGAGCTTCTGCGCGACGCGGCGTCGGCGCGCTCGGGCCGGAGGGGTGCGGCCACGGATCGCGTCGCCGGCCGCGGCCACCACGAAGAGCCGGACCCGGTCCCGATCGCGCGGCGCGCGCGCCAGTTCGGCTCGTGGCTGCGATGAGCGGGCGGATCGCGCTCCCCGCGGCGCTGCTCGGCGCGCTGCTGGCCGGGCTGGTCGTGGTCGGCGCGTGCGCGCTGCTGCTGCTGTTCAACTTTGCTCGCGCGACCGAGAATCTCGCTTTCGGCAGAGACGCTGCCGGGGTCGGGGCCGCCACCGGTGCGCCCGTGCCATCCGCGGCCGCGCAGGCGGACATTCCACCGCTCTACCTCGCGCTGTATCGGCAGGCCGGCGCCCGATTCGGCCTTGACTGGGCGGTCCTGGCCGGGATCGGCCGCGTCGAATGCGATCACGGGCGCGATCCGGCACCATCCTGCACGGTCGAGGGCCAGTTCAACTCCGCCGGGGCCGGCGGTCCCGCGCAGTTCCTCGTGTCCACCTGGCGGCGCTATGGGATCAGCGCCTCGGGCCAGGGTACCCCGGACATGTGGCGGCCCGCGGATGCGATTCTCAGCATGGCGAACTACCTACGGGCCGCTGGTGCGCCTGGCGACTACGACCGGGCGATCTTCGCGTACAACCACGCCTGGTGGTACGTCGCCGACGTCCTGAGCTGGGCGCGCCGATATCGCGGGTGAGACCACTCCCGCCGGATCCGATGACGTTGTCGAGCACCGCCCAAGTCGGGGAACGCCACCATCTTGCACTCCGGCCGCGATTGCTTTCAGGCGCGGACTCAGAAGCGGCGGCCAGGACCCTGCCGGGCAGCCGTCGCAGCCGCCTGACTATGCGACGCTCCCGAGCTGGGCGCTTCTGTCAGTCGGCCGGCAGGCGATGCCCGGTCGCCCGCGCGATCA
>DATLQS010000078.1:0-18816 GCA_035535075.1 Solirubrobacteraceae bacterium | reverse complement strand
GCGGCTCGAGTCCTGCGAGCTCAGCGTCCCCGACGTCACGACGCTCTCGGTGCTGCGCGGGAACCCCTGCCTCTCGAACGCGCAGCTCGCCCGCCGCGCGCTGATCACGCCGCAGTCGATGATCGCGGTGCTCGCGTCGCTCGAGCGGCGCGGCCTCGTGCGGCGCCGTGCCGACGCGGCCAACGCGCGGATCATGCGTGCCGAGCTGACCGCGCCAGGACGGCGCGTCCTCGCTCGCGCCGACGCGGTGATCGCCGCGCTCGAGGACGAGCTGCTGGCCGCCGTTTCCCCGCAGCGGCGCGCGATCGTCCAGCGTTCCCTGCTCTCGGCCATGGCCGAGCTGTCGCGCTCGGGCGCCGTCAGAGCCGAAGCAGCCGCGCGGCGTTCTCCTTCAGCACCAGCGGACGGACCTCGTCGCGGATCGCCAGGCGCTCGAAGTCGGCGAGCCAGCGGTCGGGCGTGAGCAGCGGGAAGTCCGAGCCGAACAGCATCTTGTCGCGCAGCAGGGTGTTGACGTAGCGGATCAGGATGTCCGGGAAGTACTTCGGCGACCAGCCCGAGAGGTCGATGTAGACGTTCGGCTTGTGCGTCGCGACGGCGAGCGCCTCCTCCTGCCACGGGAACGAGGGGTGCGCGAGGATGATGTCGAGATCGGGGAAGTCGGCGGCGACGTCATCGACGGCCATCGGGTTGGAGTACTTCAGCCGCACGCCGCCGCCGCCGCGCATGCCCGCGCCGATCCCGGTCTGGCCGGTGTGGAACAGCGCGATCTTGCCGGCCTGCGCGATCACCTCGTACAGCGGGTAGTGGGCGCGGTCGTTGGGCCAGAACGCCTGCGTGTTGGGGTGGAACTTGAAGCCGCGCAGCGCCGGGTACTCCTCGATCAGCCGCCTGGCCTCGCGCACGCCGAGCTTGCCCTTGTGCGGGTCGATGCTCGCGAACGGGATCAGCACGTCGGAGTTGGCGGCGGCGGCCGCCAGGACCTCGTCGTTGGAGATCCGGAAGCGCCCCATCCCCGCCTCGTCGTCGACGGTGAAGACGACCGCGAGCATCGAGCGCTCGCGGTAGTAGTCGGCGACCTCCTGGGCGGTCGGCTGCGGCGGGTGGCCGCCGAAGTACTTCGCCGCCGCGTCGAGCAGCTCGCCGGTGACGGGATCCTGAGGGCCGTGCGTCGAGCGCTCCGCGTGCGTGTGCACATCGATCGCGACGATCCGCTCGAGATCGACGCTCACGGGCCGCCCAGGTCGAGGTCGCTGAACACCATGCCGTAGCTCTGCTCCGCCGGCGCGAACGCCTCGCTCCAGCGCTCGGCGATCTGCTCCGCGCTCCAGCCGCCCTCGCGCAGCTCCGAGGCGATCTCGGCCGGGTGCGACCACAGGCTCAGCCGGTCGCCGCCGATCCCGATGCACTGTCCGGTGATCGCCGCCGCCCGGTCGGAGGCCAGGAACACGACGAGCCCGGCGCAGTCCTCCGGCATGCCGACGGCGTGCTCCTGGCGGACCGCGCGCGGCAGGCCCTCGCCGCGCTCGACGCGCTCGACGAGCGGCGCGTAGGCCGGGATGCTCGCGGTCATCGCGGTCCACGCGGTGGGCACGATCGCGTTGACGGTGATCTCGCTGCGCGCCAGCTCCATCGCCCACGTGCGCGCGAAGGCCGCGATCCCCGCCTTCGCCGCGGCGTAGTTGGTCTGGCCGAAGTTCCCGCGCTGGCCGGCCGGCGAGCCGACGACGATGATCCGCCCGCCCTCGCCCTGCTCGCGCATCGCCACCGCCGCGGCGCGAGCGCAGGTGAAGGTGCCGCGCAGGTGCGTCTCGATCACCACGTCGAAGTCCTCGTCGCTCATCTTCCACAGCACGCGGTCGCGCAGCACGCCGGCGTTGGTGCACATGATGTCGATCCGCCCGAAGGCCTCGGTCGCGCGCGCCACGAGCGCGTCGGCGACGCTCGCCCCACCGACCGGGGCGATCTGCGCGACCGCGCGGCCGCCGGCCGAGTTGATCTTGGCGACGGTGTTGCGCGCGCCGGCGCCGTCGACGTCGTTGACCACCACGGCGGCGCCGGCGGCGGCCAGCGCGACGGCGTAGGCCTGCCCGAGGCCGCGCCCGCTTCCCGTCACGATCGCCACGCGGCCGTCGAGTCGCAGCGGCTCGCTCACGCGTAGTACCGGAAGACGCATTCGGCGACGAGCGCCGGCTTCGGCTGCTCGGCGACCTCGACCGTCGCCAGCACCTTGACCTGGACGCCGCCCTCGATCGGGGCGACCTCGCTGATCGTGGCGGAGCCGCGGAACCGCGCGCCGACGGGCAGCGGCGCCGGGAAGCGCACCCGGTCGAGCCCGTAGTTGATGCCGACCGCGGCGTCGCTCACGCTCAGCAGCTGCTGGGTGATCGGGGCGAGCAGCGACAGGGTCAGGTAGCCGTGCGCGATCGTGCCGCCGAACGGCGTCTCGCTCGCCCGCGCCGGATCGACGTGGATGAAGTTGTGGTCCTCGGTGACGTCGGCGAACGCGTCGACGCGATCCTGGGTCATCTCGCGCCACTCCGTGGGCCCGAGCTCGACGCCCGCGAGCGCGGCCAGCCCGGCGAGGTCGGTCACCACGCCAGCGGTGGTCGGTCTGTCTGCGGCGTCCATGTCGTTCTCAATGTTCGCACGGTTTCCGGCGGCCGGGAGTCTTCCATATCAGGTTTCCGAACGTGCCCGTGTGGGGTTTGGTGGCGGCGTGGCCGGCGGGCGGCGCACGGCTTTGAGCAGCGCGCTAGCTTTCGCGCGATGCCCCTGGCGCGTCTGGTGATATGCGCGGTCGCGCTCTCCTCGGTCGTCTCGGTCGCCGCCGCGGCGACCTGGACCGGTCCCGCCACCCTGGCCACCTGCGCCCCGGCGAGCGACCCCAGCGTGGTCTTTCCCTTCAGCGCCCCCGACCGCCGCAGCGGGCGCGGGGCGATCCTCTGGCTCGGCGGCGCGCCGAGCTGCTCGGGCGCCGGCGGCGACCCGGCGACGCTCGACTCGGCCTCGCTGCATTCCGACGACGCGCCGGGTGTGCCGCGGGCGATCGTCTCCGGGCGCCGGCTGGTCGGCCCGTTGACGACCGCGACGACGACCGCCGGCCAGATCGTCGCCGTCGCCGGCGACACCGGCGCCCCGTCGGGCGCGCTGCCCGGAGCGTTGTTCGGCGAGGGCGTCGCGGGCGGCTCGCTGCACTCGCTCGCGGAGCTCGGCGGCCCCGCCCAGCTCGTGGCCACCGCGGTGAGCTACATCGGCGACGCCGACGTCGCCAGCACCACGACGGCGGTCGGCGGTGACCAGCTGATCGAGCTGCGTGAGCAGCGCCACTACGCCACGTCGTTCGCGCGGCCGGTGGTGCTCGACGAGGGCTTCGCCCCGATCACGGCGCTGATCGTGGCGATGGACTTCCGCGCCGACTCGATCGTGCTCTGGGTCCAGGGCGGCCAGGCCCACGCGCAGTGGATCTCGAATACGGGACGCGCCTCCCGGCCGCAGGTGCTCGGACCGGCCGGCTACGCCCCCCAGCTCGCCGCGGTGCTCAGCGACAACAACCACGCCTTCGTGATGTGGACCAACGAGCCCGCGCCGGGCGTCCCCGGCCGCACCCGGATCTACCTCGAGCATTCGGGTGACAACGTGTCGTTTGAGGCGCCGCATCCGCACACGCTCGCGGCGTTCACCGAGCCGGCGGGCCAGCGCCTGACGCCCCACGCCATCGCCCTCGTGCGGATGACCCCCTCGGAGGGGGTGCTCGCCGCATGGACGCTCGCGCAGGGCGGCTACTACATCGTCGAGGCGGCCGGGCTGACCAGCACGCAGGTCCTGCCGCCGGCGAGGCTGGCGGCGCCCGGCGCCGACCTGCGCCTCGCGGCGCTGGCCACCGGCCCCGACGACGACGTCGTCGCCGTGCTCGAGCAGGCGCCGCGCGCCGCCACCGGCTTCGACACCAGCCAGCAGGCGATCCTCGCCGCGCGCAGTGTCCCCGGCGGCCCCGGCGGGGTCGCCTTCGAGGCGCCGACCCCGCTGGCCGCCGCCGGTCCCAACAGTGCGCCGTCGGTGGCGATCGACCCGGCCACCGACCGCGCGGTCCTCGCCTGGCAGACCGTGGTCGGCGCCCTGCCGGCCATCGCCTACGCGGTGCGCAGCGGCCCGTAGCGGCCGGTGCGTCCGAGCGCGAAGGCGCGGACCGCCAGCAGGCCGAACGCGAACCCGCCGATGTGCGCGTAATAGGCGACGCCGGCGCCACCGCCGAACGGCGTGATCACGTGCAGCGCGCCGAGCACCGCGTCGAAGATCAGCCACAGCCCGAGCATCACCCAGGCGGGCAGCTCGACGATCGTGAAGAAGAAGATCAGCAGCACCACGGTGAGGATCCGCGCCCGCGGGTAGAGCAGGATGTAGCCGCCGAGCACCGCGGCGATCGCGCCCGAGGCGCCGAGCGTGGGCGCCGCCGAGTCGGGGCTCACGACGACCGTCAGCGCCAGCGCGGCGAGCCCTCCGAGGAGGTAGAACGCGAGGAAGCGCAGCCGGCCGATCGTGTCCTCCAGCGTGGCGCCGAACACCGCGAGGAACACCATGTTGCCCCCGATGTGCAGCAGGTTCGCGTGCAGGAACATCGACGTGAACGCCGTCTCCCAGGTCGCCGGCTGGGACGGCGCGATGCCTGCCACCCCGGGTTGGCCGCTGCACAGCACGGCCTGCGAGAACCCGGCGGCGCCGAGCGCGCAGTGGCTCGAGAGGTGGGCGAACTCGTAGGGGATCGCACCGTAGTTGATGATCGTCGAGGCGCTCGGACCGTCGATGATCGAGCCGCCCGCGCTTGCGATCGAGATCAGGTACGCGACCACGTTGGCCATGATCAGCGCGATCGTCACGATCGGCCAGCGCGCCAGGCGGACGCTGTCGCGCAGCGGGATCAAGCGTCAGCGGGGACCGCGAGCGGCCCGGCGCCCGGTTGGGCCTGCGGAACGTGCTGGTCCGCGTGATAGGAGGACCGCACGAGCGGTCCGGCTGCGACGTGCTCGAAGCCCAGCCCATAGGCCGCGCGCTCGAGCGCCGCGAACTCGTCGGGGTGCCAGTAGCGGACGATCGGCAGATGCTGCTCCGAGGGGCGCAGGTACTGGCCGATCGTCAACACCTGGACGTGGTGCTCGCGCAGCAGCCCGAAGGTCTCGACCATCTCCTCGTGGGTCTCGCCGAGCCCGACCATCAGCCCCGACTTCGTCGTGACCTCCTCGCCGCCGAGCTCCTTGGCGTTGCGCAGCACCCGCGCGGAGCGCAGGAACGCCGAGCCGCGCCGGGCCAGCGGATACAGCCGCGGGACGACCTCGACGTTGTGATTGAAGACGTCGGGCCGCGCCGCGATGACCCGCGCGAGCGGCATCTCCTGGCCCTGGAAGTCGGGGGTCAGCACCTCCACCTGACAGCCGGGCGCCTGGCGGCGGATCTCGCGGATCACGGCGACGAACGCGGCCGAGCCGAGGTCGGCGAGGTCGTCGCGGTCGACGGAGGTGATCACCGCGTGGCGCAGCCCCATTCGCGCGACCGAGCGCGCGACGCGCGCCGGCTCGAGCGGGTCGTTCCACGTCGGCTTGCCGGTCTTGACGTTGCAGAAGCCGCAGCGCCGCGTGCAGGTGTCGCCGAGGATCATGAACGTGGCCGTGCCGCGCTCCCAGCACTCGCCGACGTTCGGGCAGGCCGCCTCCTGGCAGACGGTGTGCAGCTGCGCATCGGCGATCAACGCCGTCAGCTCGCGGTAGCGCGGGCCGCCGGGCGCGGGCACCTTGAACCACGGCGGCTTGCGCTCGCCGAGCTTGACGGTGGCCGTTCCGAGCACCGTGCGGACATCCATGCCGCCGGGGTTCGAACGCGAGCGTGTGGCGGTGGTGCTCATCGCCCGATCAGCCTAGTGGGCCGTCTCGAAGGGTTCCACAGCGCTTCGAGAAGGCCCACTAGTGGGCGCTCCCGCCGACCGGCGAGGCGACCGCGGCGAACAGGCGCTCCGGCGCGACCGCTCGCGGGCGGCGCGCGAACGCGAGCGCGAACTGCGCGGCCATCCGCTCGCGGAAGCGCTCCAGGTTCTCGGCGCGGCCGGTCTCGCGGGCGAGCGAGGTCAGCGCCACCCCGGGCAGGCCGCAGGGGACGATCCAGTCGAACGGCTCGAGGTCGTTGTCGACGTTCACGGCGAAGCCGTGCGTGCTCACGCGCCGCGAGACGTGGACGCCGATCGAGGCGATCTTGCTTCCGCCGGCCCAGACCCCGGTCGGGCGGTCCCCGCCGCCGCGCGCGGCGACGTCCTCCTGCGCGAGGGCGGCGACGATCGCCGTCTCGATCGTGCGCAGATAGCCGATGATGTCGCCGATCCGCATGATCGGGTAGCCGACCAGCTGCCCCGGGCCGTGGTAGGTGACGCGGCCGCCGCGATCGACCTCGACGATCTCGATCCCCTGCGCGGCGTAGAAGGCCTCGCCGAGCGGCAGCTCGTCCGCGTTCGAGCGCCGGCCTCGCGTGTACACCGGAGGATGCTCGAGCAGCAGCAGCGTGTCCGGGACCTCGTCGGCCTGGCGCGCCGCGCGCAGGCGCTCCTGCAGCGCGAGGGCCTCGCGAAAGTCGACGATTCCGAGTTGACAGACCCACAACTCATCCATGCGACCAGGATGGCAGACCGCGCGCGGCGCCCGCACCCGCTACCCCCCGGGCGCGGACCAGTGGGCGATGAACTCGTCGGCCTCGCGGCCCGCGAGGTCGGTGCGCAGCGCGCGGGCCAGCCGCGAGGCCTCGCGCGGGCTGCAGTCCCAGAACAGCACCGCCTCGCCCGAGCCGACCTCGACGATCTCGACGTGGTCGATCCGGTCCGGCGAGGCCAGCAGCGCCGGCGCGGCCCCGCCGCGGCGGATCAGCAGCCGGTAGGCGAGCCCGGCCCTCATCGACGCGCGCTCGCCAGCAGCGCGCCGGCCTCCTCGAGGGTCCGCTCGCCGACGAGCACCCGCTCGCCGATGCGCACGGCCGGCACGTCGCTGACCCCGAGCTCGAGCGCCGTGTCGCTGGCCCGTTCGAGCTCGGCCCGCAGGCCGCGCGTCGCGGTCGCCGCGACGATCGCCCGCGGGTGCATCTCGCAGGCCGCCGCGGCGATCAGCACGTGGTCGCGCTCGCTCAGCGCGTGACCGCCGGCGTACGCCTGGCGAAACGCGGCGAGGGCGAACGCCACGGTCTTGCCGATCCGCTTCGCGAAGGTCGCGACGAGCATCGCGAACTCGCTGTCGAACGGGAACGGCTCCGGCCAGACGAACGGCTGCAGGCCGAGCGCCGCCGCGCGACGCTCGACGCTCTCGCGCATCGCCAGATCCTCGTGCTCGCAGCGGTAGGCCTCGAAGGTCTCGGCATGCGGCAGCGTCGAGGCGAGGATCGGCTGCCATTCGCAGGGACTCGGCAGCACCGACAGCGCGCGCTCGGCCGCGAAGTACGCCTCCGGGCTGCGAAGGTCGAAGTAGAACGCCGCGCCGACGGCCATCGGCTGGACCTACCCGTGGATCAGCCAGCCGTCGCAGTCGCGAGCGGCCTCGAGCACCGCTTCCGAGAGCGTCGGGTGGCCGTGCACGATCCGCGCGACTTCGGCGAAGCCGCCCTCCAGGGCGCGCACGTTGACCAGCTCCTGGATCAGCTCGGTTGCCTTCGTTCCGACGATGTGACCGCCGAGCAGCTCGCCGTAGCGCCGCTCGCCCACGAGCTTGACGAGCCCGCTGCGGTCGCCGAGGATCGTGCCGGCGCCGACCGCGCCGTACTGGACCTTGCCGATGGCGACGTCGTGACCCGCTTCGCGGGCCTGCTCCTCGGTCAGGCCGAAGCTCGCCACGTTGGGCGTGCAGAAGGTCGCGCGCGGGATGTCGACGTGGACCAGCGGATGCGTGCTCAGGCCGGCGGCGGCCTCGACGGCGATGATCCCCTCGTCCGACGCCTTGTGCGCAAGCGCCGGCCCGGCGGTCAGATCGCCGATCGCATAGATCCCCTCGCGGGAGGTGCGCTGCGCGCCGTCGACCTCGACCAGCCCGCGCTCGGTCAGCGTGATCTGCGCCTGCTCGAGGCCCAGCCCGGCGACGTCCGGCCCGCGCCCGGCGGCGAGCACGAGCCAGTCGACCTCGACCTGCTCGCCGGCCATCGTGAACGTCACCGAGCTCTCGCCGCTCGTGACGTTCTCGATCGCCGTCGCGGTGTGCACGGCGATCCCCTGGCGCGACAGCCCGCGGGCCACGACCTTCGAGATGTCCGCGTCCTCGGTCGGCAGCACCCGGTCGAGGACCTCGAACAGCAGGGTCTCGGAACCCAGCCGCGCGTAGGCCGAGGCGATCTCGGCGCCCGACGCGCCGGCGCCGACCACGGCGAGCCGGCCGGGCAGGGCGGCCAGCGCCCACGCCTCCTCGGTGCCGATGACCCGGCCGCCGAACTCGATTCCCGGCACCGCGCGGGGAATCGATCCCGTCGCCAGGATGATCGTCTTGGCGCTCAGCTCGTCGTCGCCGACGCGGACCGTTCCCGCTTCGGTGAGCGTCGCGTTGCCGGCCAGCAGCTCGATCTTGTTCTTCTTGAACAGGCCGGAGACGCCGCCGGTGAGCGTCAGCACGACCTTGTCGCGACGCGCCATGATGGCGCCGAAGTCGACGGTCGGCTCGCCGACCCGGATCCCGAAGTCGCCGGCCTCGCGGACCTCGCTGAGGACGTCGGCGGCGCGCAGGACGGCCTTGGCCGGGATGCACGCGACGTTCAGGCAGCGTCCTCCGACGCTGTCGCGCTCGACCACCGCGGTGCTCATGCCGAGCTGCGCGGCGCGGATCGCCCCGACGTAGCCACCGGGGCCGGCGCCGATCACGACGCAGTCAAAGGTGCGTGCGGCCATCGCTTGGCAATCTATACGACGGGGCGATCGGGGATGCTTGGGCGATGGAGCGCACCGACGGTCTCGAGCTCGGCCACGGCGTGACGGTGCCGCTGGCGGAAATCGAGCTGCGTGTGAGCCGCTCGTCGGGCCCCGGCGGCCAGCACGCGAACGTCACCGACTCGCGCGTCGAGGCGGTGTTCGACGTGGCGGCCTCGCGAGCGCTCAGCGAGGCGCAGCGCGAGCGCGTGCTCGAGCGGCTCGGTCCGCGCGTCACCGCCGTCGCACAGGACGCCCGCAGCCAGCTGCGCAACCGCGAGCTCGCGCTCGAGCGGCTGCGGTCGAAGCTCGAGGCGGCGCTGACCGTGCGCCGTCCGCGGCGCCCGACCAAGCCGACCGTGGCCTCGCGCGAGCGCCGGCTGACCGCCAAGCGCGCCGGGGCGCAGCGCAAGGAGACGCGGCGGCCGCCTCAGCCCGACGACTGACGCGGCGCGGCGAGCCGCCCCATCACCCGCACGAGCTTCCAGAACAGCCAGCCACCGCCGGCGATCACGGCCACCGACACCAGCACCCCCTCGAGGTTCGCGGCCTCGACGAGGAGCAGCGAGAAGAGCAGCACGGCGAACGCGAGCAGCGCCTCGAAGGCGAGCACGGCGATGTAGCGCCGGGTCCACATGCCGGCCGCGAGCACCGCCATCAGCCCGCTGAACGCGAGCACGCCGGGGCTCGGGTGCCTGCCGGCGATGTGCGCGCCGGCCGCGTAGGCGATCGCGTTCCCGCCGCCGAGCAGGGCGGCCACGGCGACCGCGGCGAGCAGCGCCGGTGGGCGCTCGCCGGGCGCCAGCGGTAACAGCGCCTCGCGTGCGAGCTGGTCGCGGCGCTGCGAGCGACTCGGCGCTCCGCCCCCCTCGGGCGGGCGCCGCTTGCGGCGCTGTGGCGTGTCGCCGGCCCGGGTCTCCATCTGTGCAAGTGTGCCAGCATGAGGCCCGATGGCCGGGGGTGATCTGATCGTCGATCGGCTTGCCGATGCCTGGGAGGCCGCCTGGTCGGGCGGCGACACCCGCGCCTTCCTCGCGCTCTGCGCGCCGGACCTGCACTACGAGGATCCGCTCACGCCGCGGCCGCTGCACGGCGTCACGGCGCTCGGCGAGCACGCCCAGCGGCTGTGGCGGGCGTTCCCCGACGTGACGCTGGAGCGCGCCGGCGAGCGACTGTCCAACGGCCGCTTCGTCGCCCTGCCGGTGCGCGCCGTCGGGCGCAACACCGGCGCCCTCGACAGCCTGCCCGCGAGCCACCGCGAGCTCGAGCTGCACGCCGTGTTCTGGGGCGAGCTCGACCTCGGCCGCACCCGCCTGTGGCGCGTGCGGACCGTGTTCGACGCCTACGGCGCGGCGATCGCGCTCGGCCTGATCCCCCGGCCCGGCTCACTGCGCAACCGCGCGCTGCTCGCGCTGCAGGGCTACGGTCTGCGCCTCGGCGGCTGAGCACGCCGGCCGGGGGCCGAGGGCCCGCGAGTAAGCTGTTCGGCTCGCCGATGCCCCGACATTTCCTCACCGGTGCCGAGCTCGACGCGGCCGAGCTCGGCGCGCTGCTCGACCGTGCACTGGAGCTGAAGGCGGCGCCGCGCAGTTCGCGTGCGCTCGCCGAGCGCTGCGTCGGCCTGGTCTTCGAGAAGCCCTCGACGCGCACCCGTCTGTCCTTCGAGGCCGGCGTCGTCGAGCTCGGCGGGCACCCGCTGATCCTGCGCTCCGACGAGCTGCAGATCTCACGCGGCGAGGCGCTGCGCGACACCGCGCTCGTGCTCTCGCGCCACCTCGACGCGGTCGGCGTGCGAACCGGGCCGCAGGCGATGCTCGAGGAGCTCGCGCGCTTCGGCTCGATTCCCGTGTTCAACATGCTCACCGCCGATCACCATCCGTGCCAGGCGCTGGCCGACCTGCTCACCCTGCGCGAGGTGTTCGGCACGCTCGAGGGCCTGCGGCTCGCCTACATCGGCGATGGCAACAACGTCGCGCGCTCGCTGGCGCTGCTCGGCACGCGGGCCGGGATCGAGGTCGTCGTCGCCTCACCCGAGGGCTACGAGCTCGAGGCGGGCACCGGCGCGACGCTGGTGCGCGATCCGCGCGAGGCGGCGCGCGGGGCGCACGCTCTGTACACCGACGTCTGGGTCTCGATGGGCGACGAGCGGGAGGCCGCGGACCGGCGCGCCGCGCTGGCCGGCTACCGCCTCGACGATGCGCTGCTCGAGCTCGCGCGCCCGGACGCGATCGCGCTGCACGACCTGCCGGCCCACGTCGGCGAGGAGATCACCGCCGAGGTGCTCTACGGCTCCCGCCAGCGGATCTGGGACCAGGCCGAGAACCGCCGACACGCGCAGAAGGCGCTGCTGGAATGGCTGCTCCCCTGAGCGCCGCCCGGCCGGCGGTCGGCGACGAGCTGGTCCTGCGAATCGATTCGCTGGCCTTCGGCGGCGCCGGCGTTGCCCGCGCCCCGGGGGGCTATGTGGTGTTCGTCGACGGCGGCTTCCCGGGCGATCTTGTGCGTGCGCGCGTGCATCAGCGCAAGCGCTCCTACGCCCAGGCGCGGGCGACCGAGCTGCTCGAGCCGGGTCTCGACCGGGTGGCGCCGCTCGCCGACCACCCCGGCGCGCCGTGGCAGGTGCTGCGCTACGAGCGCCAGCTCGCGGTCAAGCAGCAGCAGGTCGATGAGGCGCTGCGTCGGATCGGCAAGCTCGACGGATTCGCACTCGAGCCGATCGTCCCGGCCGTGGCGCAGTGGCGCTACCGCAACAAGCTCGAGTACTCCTTCGGCACCGGCGCGGACGGCACGCTGCTGTGCGGCTTCCACGCCCCGGGGTCGTGGGAGCGCATCGACCACGTCGAGGATTGCCTGCTCGCCTCCGAGCCGGCCAACCAGGCCCGCCGCGAGGTGCTCGAGTTCTGCCGCGCGGCGGGGCTCGAGGCCTTCGACCGGCGCACCCGCGGCGGCTTCCTGCGTAACCTCGTCGTCCGCGAGGCTCGCCACTCGGGCCAGCTGCTGCTTCGCCTGGTGACCAGCGAGGGCGATCTCGACGCCGAGGCGCTGGCCGCCGCCGTGCGCTGCCACGGGCTGCTGTGGACGCACACCGACGCGCGGTCGGAGACGACCGCCGGCGGCCAGACCGAGCTGATCGCCGGCGTCCCGACGCTCGACGAGCGGATCGGCCGGCTCGATCTGCGGATCTCTCCCGAGGCGTTCTTCCAGACCAACACGGAGATGGCCGAACGGCTGTACGAGCTGATCGTCGAGTCGGCGGCGCTGCGCGGCTGGGAGTGCGTCTACGACCTCTACTGCGGGATCGGCTCGATCGGCCTGTCGCTCGCGCCGCGCGCCGGCCGGGTCCACGGTCTCGAGGTCGTCGAGGACGCCGTCGCCGACGCGATCGCCAACGCGCGGCTCAACGAGATCACCAACGCCTCGTTCTACGCCGGCGACGTGCGTCTCGCGCTGGGCGAGCTGGTCGCGCGCGCCGGGCGCCCCGACCTCGTCGTCGTCGATCCGCCGCGCGCCGGGCTCTCGCAGAAGATCGTGCGCCGGCTGATCGAGGCGTCGCCGAAGCGGATCGTCTACGTCTCATGCAACCCGACGACGCTGGCGCCCAACGCGGCGCAGCTCGTCGAGGCCGGCTGGCGGCTGGAACGGGTGACGCCGGTCGACATGTTCCCGCAGACGCCTCACATAGAGTGTGTGGCGGTGCTGAACCGATGATGCTCGCGGCGACGATCGAATACGGCAAGGTCATGCCGCGCGAGCACCCAACCCCCCAGCCGGGCACCGGTGAGGTGCTCGTCCGGGTGCGTGCGGCCGGGCTCAACGGCGCCGACATCATGCAGGTCGCCGGCAACTATCCGCCGCCGCCGGGCGCGCCGGTGGACATCCCCGGGCTGGAGCTCGCCGGCGAGGTCGCCGAGTGCGGGCCGGGCGCCGCGCGCTTCGAGCTCGGCGACCGCGTGATGGGGATCGTCGGTGGCGGCGGGCAGGCCGAGTTCGCGGTGGTCCACGAGCGCACGCTGATGACCGTGCCGGCGAACCTCGACTGGCCGGCCGCGGGCGGCGTGGCGGAGGTCTTCACCACGGCCCACGACGCGCTGTTCAGCCAGTGCGGCCTGCTCGCCGGCGAACGGCTGCTGGTCAACGGCGGCGCCGGCGGGGTCGGGACGGCGGCGATCGGGCTCGCCCACGCGGCCGGCGCCCGCGTCCACGCGACCGTCCGCAACGCCGATCTGCGCGAGGGGGTCGCGGCCCTCGGTGCCACGGTGAGCGCTCCCGAGGACCTGCTCGAGCACGGCCCCTTCGACGTCATCCTCGAGCTCGTCGGCGCGCCGAACCTCGCCGACGACCTCGACGCGCTGGCGCCCGAGGGGCGGATCGTCGTGATCGGCCTCGGCGCCGGCGCCGAGGCGCAGCTCGACCTGCGCCTGGTGATGCGCAAGCGCGCGCGGATCTGCGGCTCGACGCTGCGCTCGCGCACGCTCGAGGAGAAGGCGCTGACCGCGCGGCGGATGGAGCGCAGCGTGCTGCCCGCGCTCGCCGCCGGCACCGTCACGGTGCCGGTCGCGGCGACCTACCCGCTCGCCGAGGTCGGTGCGGCCTACGAGCGCTTCACGGCGGGCGGCAAGCTCGGCAAGATCGTCCTGGTGATGACGCCGCCGTCTTGACGGGCGCGGTGCCGGTCGCGTAGGTTGGACACTCTCCAATCCCGCCGAATACGGAGGTGTGCTCGTGCGTGTCGCGATCATCTACCGGCCGAAGTCCCCACCGCCCCAGGAGGCGCTTCCGGGGCTGCTGCAGGGCATGGCCGGATGGGTCGAGAAGTACAGCAATCGGATCTCGCCGCTCGAGTTCTTCGTCGGCGGCGGTGGCTATGGGGTGATCGACGTCGACGACTCGGCGGAGCTGCATCGGATCATCGCCGAGCATCCGTTCACGCCGTTCGCCGACGTCGAGATCCGGCCCGTGCTGTCACCGGCCGAGGCGATGGCCAACCTGCGTGAGGCCGCCGCTGCGAGGGCGGCGAACCCATGAACACCTACGTGATCCTGCGCCGCGACGGCTGGCGCTCGCCGGAGGAGCTGCAGGCGGCGGCCGGGCGCTCGACGAAGGTCGCCGACGAGGAGATGCCCGACGACATCCGCTGGATCCGCAGCTACGTCCTCGAGGAGGACGGCGGCTCGCTCGGGACGGTGTGCGTCTACCAGGCGAGCAGCGCCGAGGCGATCCGTGATCATGCCGCGCGGGCTGGCCTGCCGGCTGACGAGATCATCGCCGTGGCCGAGACGGTGCTCGTTCGCCCGGACCCACCACCGGCCTCGAGCCAGGCGGCGGCGGGCTAGTAGGGCGGCAGCTCGGCGTACCACTCGCCGAGCACGCGGAACGACGCCCAGAACGCGCGCTTGGCGCGCTCGTCGTCGAGCGCCAGGTCGATGTTCGGGACGTGCAGCACCGCGATCTGCGGCGTCAGCTGCTGGATCTCGCCGAGCCGCGGCTCGAGCGGATGGGCGAGCGGCAGCATCAGCTCATCGAGCGCGTACAGCGCGTCCTCGCCCATCGTGACGATGATCTTCGGCGCGACGATCGCGATCTCCTCGGCGACCCGGGCCAGGCACGCGGGGTCGGCGAGCGAGGTGTCGGCGACCGGGCACTTGACGAACAGCGTGCCGTAGACCGCGAGCGGGTCGACGCCGAGCCGGCGCAGCGACTTCATCAGCGCGCTGCCGGCGCGCCCGTAGAAGGCGACGCCCTCCTCGATCTCGGCGGGCCGCGGCGCGTACTTGACCATCATGATGTCGGCCTGCGGATGGCCCGAGCCGAGCACCGGCATCAGCGCTCCGCGCGGGCAGTGGTCGCACGATTGGATGTCGCGCGTGAGCAGGTTCAGCTCACGGATCGCGCGCTCGAGGTACTTCTCGCGGATCTCGTCGTCGGTCGCGGGCATCGGCCGGATCAACTTCCCCGGGCCCGAGGGTTGTCCTTGGGCATGCATCAGGACTTGCGCATCGCGCGCCGCACGCGGCGGGCTCGCCGGGCCCGCCGCGCGCCCTGCGGCGTGGCCCTGGTTTCGAGGAATTTGAGCGCCTGAACGTAGAGCAAACTGGTCGGCTTGGTGTGGATCTCGGCGTCGCGCAGCGACTCGAGGAACTCCTGCGGCCCGTCGAAGTCGCGCATCCGCACGCGCACCGAGCCGAGGCCGGCGGCGACGTGCGAGTCGGACCCGGCGCCGGCGGTCAGGCGGTACTTGCCGGCGAAGCGGACCGCCTCCTCGTTGAACGAGCCGATCGCGACGCGCGGGTTGAAGATCTCGATCGCGTCGATCTCGTCGAGGATCGCCAGCAGGTGCTCGTAGCCGGGAACGACGTGCATCCGGTCGAACGGGTGGGGCACGTAGACCAGCCCGCCCTGCCGGCGGATCTCGGCCACCGTCTCGGCCAGCCCGAGGCCGCGCGGGATCCGCTCCCGCAGGAACAGGCCGATCACCTCGCCCTGGGTGGCGGTCTTGATCTCCTCGGCGACGATCACCTTGATCCCGTCGGCCTTGGCCAGCGCCTCGAGCGCGCCGGAGATCTCGTTGTGATCGGTGATCGCGATCGCGCCGAGTCCCTGCTCCTTGGCCGTCGCGAGCAGCACCTCGACCGGCGTCGCACAGTCCGGCGAGTGGTCGGTGTGCATGTGCAGGTCGACGTCGATCAGCGTGCGCCGGGCGCCACCGGCGGCCCGCTTGGCCCGCGGCGCGCGGCGGCGCGCGGCGACCGTCTCATAGACCTCCTCGAGCTGGTCGACGACGCGCTCGGCGGTCAGCGCCGTGCGTAGCGGCTTCGCCGCCGCGACCAGGCGGTCGCACAGCGCGCGGTCACCGGCGAGACGCGCGAGCTGGGCGGCGAGGGTGTCGACGTCGCCCGGCTCGAACAGCAGCCCGCGCTCGCCGTAGGCGAGCACCTCCTCGTAGACGCCAAGGCGCGAGGCCAGCGGCACGGCGCGGGCGCCGATCGCGGCGAGCGCGAGACCCGGAGCGGGGAGCGCGCCGCCGGAGGCCAGGACGACGACGTCGGCGCTCTCGAGCACGCCCTGGCGGTCGGCCTCGCCCGGCTCGACGAAGCGCACGCGCGCCCGCAGCTCGGCACGTAGCGGCACCTGGCTCGATGACCCCGCGGCGCTGAGCACCGTCGCCTCCCAGTCGGCGCCGGTGCCGAGCCGTCGCAGCGCCCGCAGGAAGCTGCGCAGCGCAGCCCGCTCCTCCTGCGCGACGAAGGCGATGCGCAGGCGCTCCGGGCGATCGCGACGCGGATCCGACGGCGCGACCATCGGCCGCACGACCCGGTAGTCGGCGGGGAAGTGCGACTCCATCAGCGCGGCGGTGGCGGCGTAGCTCGCGATCCGCGCGTCGAGGCGGCCGAAGAACAGCTCGACGAAACGACGTGCCACCTGGGTCGAGAGCAGCCGCTCGGTCGGCGCGTGGAAGCTGCCGATGTTCAGCGCCCGCGAATGGCGCAGCGCCGCGCTCGCCGTGCTCGGCGCGAACGGCTCATGGACGTGGACGAAGTCGAGCGGCAGGACGCCGAGCAGCTCCTCCACCGTGCGGGCGACGTCGACCGGCAGGCCGGGGCCGCGACCGGTCGCCGACAGCACCTCGCCGGCGAAGAACAGGCCGGGCTCGCCGTCGCGGCCGAGCAGCGCGGAGGGGTCGGCGCGGGCGTCGCGCAACGCCCGCCGCGAGGCGCCGGCCCGGCGCGCGGACTCCGAGGGCGCGACGATGAGCACGCGATGGCCGCGCGCCGCGAGCTCGCCGGCGATCCCCTCGACGTAGACGCCGAGCTCGGTGCGGGCCTCCCACGGGTGCGGTGATACCTGGGCGATCGCAAACGCCACGCCGCCAGCATACGGGCCGACGGCGTCCTGACTCGGCGCCGTCGCGGCTCGCGGCCACCGGCGCGGCGAACTACTTCTTGCTCTTCGCCGGGGCTTTCTTGACCTTGGGCGCGAGCGCGTAGCGCTCGATGAACCGCTCGGTGTCGGCGCGCGCGATGTCGTCGGGGCGCTGGCGGTAGGGCGACTTCATCAGGTAGGAGCTCGGGCCGTCGAGCTGGCCGCTGAGGCCGTGGTTGAGCGCGAGCTTGCAGCAGCGCACCGCGTCGATCACGATCCCGGCCGAATTGGGCGAGTCCCACACCTCGAGTTTGAGCTCGAGATTGAGCGGCACGTCGCCGAACGCCTGGCCCTCGAGGCGGATGTGCGCCCACTTGCGGTCGGTCAGCCAGGGGACGTAGTCGGAGGGGCCGACGTGGACGTCGGTCGCAGCCATCTCGTGACCGACGATCGAGGTGACCGCGTTGGTCTTGGAGATCTTCTTGGACTCCAGCCGCTCGCGCTCGAGCATGTTGAAGAAGTCCATGTTGCCGCCGACGTTCAGCTGCGAGGTGCGCTCCAGCTCGACTCCGCGGTCGTGGAAGAGGCGGGCGAGCGTGCGGTGCACGATCGTCGCGCCGACCTGTGACTTGATGTCGTCGCCGATCACCGGCAGGCCGGCCTTCTTGAAGCGCTTGTTCCAATAGTCCTCGCGCGCGATGAAGACCGGGATGCAGTTGACGAAGGCGCAGCCGGCTTCGAGGATCTGCTCCACGTACCACTTCGTCGCCTGCTCGGAGCCCACCGGCAGGTAGGAGACGACCACGTCGGTGTGGGTATCGCGCAGGATCCCGACGATGTCGGCCGTCTCCCCCGGGGCCTTGGTGATCCTTTGCGAGAGGTACTTGCCGAGGCCGTCGTGGGTCATGCCGCGATGGACCTTGATGCCGAGGTGCTCGGGTACCTCGGCGAAGCGGATCGTGTTGTTCTGGCCGGCCCAGATCGCCTGGCCGAGGTCTGTGCCGACCTTCTCGGCGTCGATGTCGAAGGCGGCGCTGAACTCGATATCGCGCACGTGGTAGCCGCCGAGCTCGACATGCATCAGGCCCGGAACGGCCCGCGCCGGGTCGGCGTCGTGGTAGTAGTGGATGCCCTGCACGAAGGCCGAGGCGCAGTTGCCGACGCCGATGATCGCGACGCGCACCTTCTCCTGCTGGTGGCGCACGTCGCCGTTGGGGTGCGCCGACTGGCCGTTGGTGGTGCTCACGAAGTGTCTATCCCTTCTCGAAGGTCTACCGGGCAGCTACACCGGCGCCGCGTGCGCGGTTACGCGCTTCGCAGCTGGGCGTGGACGTGCACGATTCGTTGGAGGACGGTGAATGCGCTCAGCACCGCAAGGACGTAGACCGCCGGGGCGAGCAGATCGAAGTGGCCGAGCGAGGCGCCGCGCGCGAGGACCAGGCCGACCGAGAGGATCACGACGCGGACCGCGCGGGTCGCGATCCCGACCTTGCACTCGACGCCGAGCGCCTCGGCGCGCGCGCGGGTGTAGGAGACCATCAGCGAGGCCAGCACGGCCACGACGACCGCCGCGACCGCCAGCTCGTTGTGCTGGCGGGCGAAGCTCACCGCGACCGCGGTCAGCACGATGCCCTCCTCGCAGCGGTCGAGCGTCGAGTCCAGGAAGGCGCCGAACGCCGTGCCCTTGCCCGACATCCGCGAGTAGCGCCCGTCGAGGGTGTCCATGATCGAGCCGATGATGAAGGCCACGCCGCCGAGGAAGAACAGCTGCTGCCAGACCAGGACGGCGGCGAGCACGTTGAGCGCGAGGCCGGTGAGCGAGATCGCGTTCGGCGTCAGCCGCGAGTCGATCAGCCGGTTGCGCATCATCGCGCGGGTGTCGGTGGAGGAGAGCGGAGAGATCACGCGGCGCTCGCGCTTGGCCGGGCGCTCGGTGACCGGGGGCGTGCTCACGTCGCGGGGACGGGCGAATGCTGCGGCGATTGGGCGTTGGCCGGCGAGCTGAAGGTCCAGGCGTGCGGCCGCAGCGCCGCCAGGCGCCGGGC
>DATLQS010000077.1:0-20836 GCA_035535075.1 Solirubrobacteraceae bacterium | reverse complement strand
GAGTTCCGAAGGTCGTCTATCTTGGCTTTGAGATCGAGAGCGCTGATCGTCCCGCGGGTCCGCCGGAGGAGCTCGACGACGACCCGATGCCACCAGCCCCAGAGCTGCTCGACGAAGATGGTCTCATTGCCTTGAGGGAGGACGAAGTACAGCGCGCGACGGAGCTCGACGTCGAGCTCGTCGCCAACGGTCGGTTGCGCGTCGAGCACGAGGATGCGACTGACGAATGCCCGGCGGTCCGCCTCGGGAAGCTCGAGGAATCGGTGTCTCACGTCCGCCGTCCCCGTCGCGGTCGACTCGAGCGCAGCCACTTCAAGGAGCTGCCGCGCGGCCTCATGATCGCGCGCCTCACCCGGGCGCAGGGCTGCGGCGGCGCTGCCGTCTGCGGCGCTCGCCGTCGTGACGATGATGAGCGTCGGCCCAGCGACATCGCCGGCGCGGTGAGCATCCATCCAGGACCGGATGGTTCGCCAGATGTCATCGTCCTTGTCGCCGAGGGCGCGGCGGGCATTTACGTGGTGTTTGACCTGCAGCAACTCGGTGGGAGTTCCGTCCTGCTCCCACGCGACGTCGTCGTGCAACTCAATCGTCACGGCCGCATCCGGCTCGTCCGCAGCGCGACGCAGGAGTTCAACGAGCGGCCACTGCGACTGGTAGAGGTAGCCGAGGGCAGAGAACCGCGCCCCGTGTGAGCTGGAGGAGATCACCTCAGATCAGCGTTGGGCGGCGGGGGCCGTCGTGGGTCATCCCGCAATCGTGTCGGATTCGTGGACGCCGCAGCCGGTGGAACACGATTCCTTCCACGTTACGGCCCGAGGCAGACGTCGGAGCTTCGCCGGGACGTCCGGATTCGGGGCGCCCGGTCGGCAGCCGCCCCGGCAAAAATGTTGAGGGCGCCTGGGGATCCAACGCCGAACAGATGTTCGCAGTGGCTCTCCCCGGAAACCGCATGTCAACACAGTCTCAGAAGAAATTGGACCCCAATTGGACCCCACGGCCCGATGCGGCAAATGGTCATCAGTGCGAAATTCGGCAGATTTACAGCACTTTTCTTCTATCGGGGAGACAGGATTTGAACCTGCGACCGCCCGGCCCCCAGCCGGGTGCGCTACCAGACTGCGCCACTCCCCGTGGCTTGGTGCAAGCGGGCGACGGGAATCGAACCCGCCCTAGAAGCTTGGAAGGCTTCTGTGCAACCACAACACTTCGCCCGCAAGCCGTTGGCACAAGGATAGTCCGAGGGCGCGAGCGGCAACATCCCGACGCGCGGCGTCGGGCAGACGCCTGGGCGGCAGCAGCGCGCAATTTGCGCGGCGGCGCACCGCGTGGCGTCGGGAGGGCGCGCTACCCTACCGGCAATGCCGCTGGGACCGCTCGGGGTGACGGCCTTGCTCGCAGCGCTCGACTGGAGTGCCTGGGACTGGGCCACGAACAGCAACGAGAGCACGATCGGACTGATCGCCGGCCTGCTGATGGCGCCGATTGCGGTTGCCTTCGTCTGGTCGCTCGTGCGCGTGCTGATCGCCGTGGTCCGACTCGGCATCCATCGCGCCGCGGCGGACTCGCGACCCGACCGCGCGCCGCTCGGCGAGCCGCGTATCGACGGCCCGTTCGATATCGAAGCGCACGACGAGCGTATCGCCGCCTGACCGCGCCCCGCGCCGACGGGCGGTGCTAGCCTGGATCTCGTGACCAGGCCGGTACGGATGGCTGGGGTGGTCCTCGTCGCGGCGCTCACGGTGGCGGTCCCGGCGTTTGGGAGTGCGCACAGCGCCGCTGCACCCGCCACGACGCGCCCGGCGCTGATCTGCCCGAGCCCACCGACCACCGGGGATGCACGAATCCTCGGGAGCTCGAAAGCCGCGACCGCGAAGCAGGCCGCGGCGAAGCCCCGGCGTGGGCCACGCCACCGGCGTTCGCGCCACCGCGTGGCGCCCTGCATCCCGCCCTGCCGCTGGCTGACCGCCGAACCGGCCGGACCGACCGGCGCCACGGGCGCCACTGACTGTGAGCCGCCGCACGCCTGTCCGCTCGCCGCCGGGCCGCAGCGCATCTGCCCGCCGATCTGGTGCGTCGCCGATCCGGACGACCCCACCGGTCCGAGTGGCCCAACCGGTGCGACACCCCCCTGCCCGCGATCGCCATGCCGGCTCGCCATCTCCGGCACACCGGGCGCCGCCACTGGGGTCACCGGCCCACCGCTCATCTGCCGGCCCCTGCCGTGCCCGATCCCGTCGGGCACGCCGAGCGGCGCGACCACGCCGATGATCGTCTGTCCGCGGCCGCCGATCTGCCCACTCGGCAACGCCCTCCGCGCGTCGGTGTGCGTGCCGCCATGTGTCGTCGCGCACACAACCGGCGCGACCGCGGGCGACGCCGTGTGCCCCCCGGTCCCGATCTGTCCGCCGCCGCGGGCCACGGCCGGCGCGACAGCGGACCCCGCGCTCCACGCCTGCCCCGAGGTCCCGGCCGCCGTCGCCAGCAACCACTGAGCCCCGGCGATCGCACCGCAGCGCGGTGCTCCCGGTCCGCAGGCGTCGGGGCCCGGGCCGGCACGCGCTGGCATCGGGCGATAATGGCCGCGGTGCCAATCCCACACCCAGGCGGGAGCCCGCGCGCAGGAATCCGCCGCCCGGCGCTCGCCGGGATGCTGGCCGCCGCCATCGCGCTCGCCGGCTGCGCGACCGGCCCGGCACCGCCGATCTCGGTCCTGGATCTCGCGAGCGCGCGGGCGTTCAACCGATTCACCGTGTACTGGGCGGGACGCAGCGTGGATGGCGTACCGCTGACGGCCGCCGACAACCTCTACAACTTCAACTCGAACGCCGGGTTCGCCATGTACTACGGCGACTGCGAGAGTCGCGGTCCGCTGCGCGACTCCGGTTGCACTCTGCCGGTCAAGATCACCACCGTGATCTACGAACCGCACTCCGACGCCTCGTTCGGGCCTCAGCACAAGGTGCGGCTGCGCGGTGTGCCGGCCGTGATCTACGGCGGCGGCGATGACATCGAGATCTACACCGACCGGCAGGCGATCGACATCGCCGCCGACTCACCGCGGCGGGCGCTCGCCGCGGCCAAGGCGCTCGAGCCCTTCAACCGCACGCCGACGGCGGACTTCCCGGCGTTCCCCCAGCCCTACTTCCAGCCGGGCGTCTCGGCCGAGCAGCTCGCCCTGCAGGCCGTAACCGGCCCAACCGGCCCAACCGGCGCGACCAGCGACATCGTCCCGCCGGCCGCGCTCGAGCCGACGCCGGGGCCGGGCAGCTGAGCCCGCCGCCACCCCGCCGGGCCGGGCCGCGGCGCGTCCTTCTTATCCGCCACTTCACACGATCTGCCACCATTAATCTGGGCCCGGCATCCCCCGGCCGGGCCCGCCCTTGCCCCTCGGTCGCGCCCGCGGGTCAGGTCCGGTCTTGATGAGCGAGCGGCCAAAGATCCTCGTAGTCGACGATGAGCCGGCCGTGCAGCAGGCGCTCGCCCGCGCGTTCGCACTCGAGCGCTACGAGGTCGAGGTTGCCCGCGACGGCGGCGAGGCACTTGAGGCACTGGCCGGGGCGCGCTTCGACGCGGTCGTGCTCGACGTCACGATGCCCGGCGTTTCCGGTCTCGAGGTCTGCCGGCGCTTGCGCGCCAGCGGAGACCGCAGTCCTGTTCTGATGCTTACCGCGCGCGACGCGATCGATGACCGCGTCGCCGGACTGGACGCCGGAGCCGACGACTACCTCGTCAAGCCGTTCGCGCTGCGCGAACTGATGGCGCGGGTGCGCGCGCTGCTGCGGCGGCAGGGAGGCGACGACGACGGTCCGGGCGCGCTCAGCTTCGACGACCTGACGCTCGACTCGGTTGCCCATGAGGTGCACCGCGGCGAGCGCCGGCTGGAGCTGACGCGCACCGAGTTCGCGCTGCTTGAACTGTTCATGCGCCATCCGCGTCAGGTCCTCAGCCGCTCGACGATCTTCGAGCACGTCTGGGGCTACGACTTCGGCGCGGCGTCGAACACGCTCGGGGTCTACATGGGCTACCTGCGCCGCAAGACCGAGGAGGGCGGTGCGCCGCGGCTGCTGCACACGGTCCGCGGCGTCGGCTACATCCTGCGATCGACATGAGCTTCCAGCGCCGTGTCACCCTCGCCTCCGCGGCCGCCGTGGCGGTGGCCGTTGCGATCGCCTCGCTGGCGACCTACGTGCTCGTTCGCAACGACCTGCACCGCCACGTCAGCCACTCGCTGCAGATCCTGGCCGGCGCCTTCGTGCGGGCCGAGCACAGCTTTGCCGGGCAACCGCCGCGTCATCAGCACCGGGGCGCCGCGGCCGGCTCGACCACGACCGCGCCATATCCGTATTCGGTTCTGCTGCGTCGCTTCCCCGACCGGCCCGGGGATGTCACCAACGTCGTCCAGCTCGTCACCGCGACGGGAACGACATACCCGGCCTTCGACGGTGAGCTGCTGCCCTTGGGCAAGCACACCGTCGCGGCGATAGCCGCGCTCGCCCGCGCCGGCAGCGGCACGCGATCGTTTGACACGACCGCGCACGGAACACCGCTGCGGGCCATCGCCGCGGGGGTGAGCCCCGGCTACGCCATCGTCATCTCCCGCTCGCTGACCGAAACCAACGCGACGCTCGACGAGCTGCGGCTGATCCTGATCATCATCACGCTCGGCGGCGCCGCTCTCGCGTCGCTGCTCGGCTGGTTCGTCGCCCGCACAGCTCTCGCCCCGGTACGCCGCCTGACCGCGACCGTGCGGCACGTCGCACAGACGCGGGACCTCGGACAACGGATCGACGAGCTCCGCCGCGACGAGCTCGGCAGCCTGGCCCGCAGCTTCAACTCCATGCTCAGCGTGCTCGACGACACGATCCAGAAGCTCGACGAGTCAGCGCGCGGCCAGCGTCGGCTGGTCGCGGACGCCTCGCATGAGCTGCGCACCCCGGTGACCAGTATCCGCACGAACATCGAGATCCTCGAGCGCGCCGACGAGCTTCCCGCCGGCGAGCGCACCCGTCTGATCGCCGATGTCGTCGAGCAGCTCGAGGAGCTCTCGGCGCTGATCAACGACCTGATCGAGCTGGCACGCGACGACGAGCAGATCGACGCGCGGGAGGAGGTGCGCTTCGACATCCTCGTCACCGAGGCGGTCGAGCGCGCGCGCCGGCATGCTCCGAATGTCCGTTTCGAGGTCAGCCTGGTGCCGACGCTGGTGACCGGCGTGCCGGCGCGCCTGGACCGCGCCGTCAACAACCTGCTCGACAACGCGGTGAAGTTCGCCGGGACCGAACGCCCGATCGAGGTCAGCCTGCACGACGGCGAGCTCGAGATCCGCGACCACGGCCCCGGCATCGACGCGGACGATCTGCCGCACATCTTCGACCGCTTCTTCCGCGGAGCACACTCGCGCGCCCTGCCCGGCAGCGGGCTCGGCCTCGCGATCGTGCGCCAGGTGGCAGAGCTGCACGCCGGCAGCGTCAGTGTCGCCGCGGCCCCCGGCGGCGGCACCGTGGTGCGCATGCGCGTCCCGACGACGGCCTGGGGCACCTAGGGCCGTCAACCGGCTCCGCTCACCCGGCGGCCGGCCCCGCCTCATCCTCGCCGGCCAGGAACTCCATCAGCAGGCTGTCGTGCCAGCCCCCGCCGCCGACGTCGCGCTCGGAGCGCCGCATCACCCCGACCGGCGTGAAGCCGGCCTTGGCATACGCGCGGATCGCCGCCACGTTGTCGACCGCCGGGTCGATCGTGATGCGGTGGTGGCCGCGTTCCTCGACCAGATGGCGCACGACACGCCGGACCGCCTCGCTGCCGAGGCCGCGCCCGTGCAGCGCCGGATCGAGGAACAGATCGATCTCCGCGTGGCGGTACTTCGGCTCGTGCTCCTCGGAGAACTGGATCAGGCCGGCGGTGGCGCCGTCGACCTCGATCGTCAGGCGGGTCGCCTCGGGCTCGTCCCACGGGAACGCCTCGTCGGGGATGTCCCACCAGCGCATGACCTCCGGCGCGCGGTGGATGCGAAGCAGCTCAGCCTCGTCACCGGCGGCGAGCGGACGCAGGACCAATCCGCCCGCCTCGCCGGAGCGCTCGGACCGCGCGCCGGAGTCGCTGTGCGTGTGCTCCTCGTCGCTTCGGGTGTCGTCCGCGAACATGTGCTCAGGCCCGGGCGCCTCGCGCTGCCGCGCGGCACCATAGCGAAGGGACACACGGTGGCGGCGAGCGCCGCGATCACCGCTCCACTGACGCCGGCCGTCGGCGCGCATAACTCGCGCGCATCAGCGGACTCGAGAGCATGAAATCGGCAGAGGCCCGATTGCAGGCGATCGGGATGTCGTAGACCACGGCGATCCGCAGCAGCGCCTTGACGTCGACGTCGTGAGGGTGGGCGGCCAGCGGATCGGAGAAGAAGATCACGAGGTCGATACGGCCCTCTGCGATTGCGGCGCCGACCTGCTGGTCGCCTCCCAGCGGCCCGCTCAGGTAGCGGCTGACCGGCAGCTCAAGCTCCTCCGCGAGCAGTGCCCCGGTCGTCCCGGTGGCAAACAGCTGGTGCCCTCCGAGCGTCGTTCGGTTGTACTTCGCCCATTCGACGAGGTCCGCCTTGCGCTGATCGTGGGCGATCAGAACGATCTGCTTGCTCGAGCCCATGCGCGGCGTGGCATCGTGCTCGATCGCGCCAGCCAAGCCAGTCGTCACGACGTCATTGTGGCGGGAGATCACCCAGCGCACCTTCGACGCCCGGACAAACTGAACCGCGCCGAACCGGACAACCGCGAATCCCCCGCAGAGCAATCCCTGGCCCCCACACCCAGCCCGCCGATCGGTGGCCAAAGCCGGCGCGCAGCGGCCGCAAGGCGGCCGCGAGCACCCCGCTAGGGATCGACATGCACCGACCGCGGCGGGCTTGCCGTCGGCTGGTAGGGATACCCGCTGACCCCGCTCGCGGGAATCGCCACCCGGAAGCTGTAGGTGATCGACTGCGTGGTTCGCCGGAAGGTGTAACGGTAGGTGAAGCGTCCGTCGCGCGGGCGCGTTCGCACGACGTCATAGATCATCCAGCGGCTTCCCTCGCGATACTCGAGCTCGAGGGGCAGGCCGCCGCGGGGCTCCTGGCCGCCTGACACCCGGCCGGTGAAGGTGATCGTGTGGCCGTTGACGGTGCGCGTCGGGGTGATCGCCAGCGAGATCGTCGGCCTCACCAGCACGCTCGCGGTGGTGCGCGCGGCCGGTGCGACATCGTCGGCGAACGCGCGGTAGCTGACGACGATCCGCCGCGACGGACCGGGGCCGACGACGTAGCGGAACGAGCCGTCAGCGGCCGTGTGGATCTGCGCGAAGCGCACCGGCGCGGAGCCCGCCGCCGGCGCGATCTCGACGAGCACCGTCGCATCGGAGATCGGCCTGACGCCACAGTCCAGGCCGCCCCGGAGTGTCACGGCGCGCCCCAGCGGGACCGCCACGCTCGCCCCACCGCGCACCGTCGCGCGCAACCGCGCGCCGCGACAGGCCCCACGGCCGTTCGCGACGTTCGGCGCGGTGCCGGCGGCCGGCGCAGGCCCCGCCGGTCCAATCGTCGAGCCACTCGCGTCGGCGATCACCCGCGTCGGCTCGCTCGCCGCCTCGCTGGTCCCACCCGGCCCCGACGCCCTGACCAGCACCCGCACCCGCACATAGTCGTCGGCATGGACAACCGCGTAGCTCGCGCCCGCCGCCCCGGCGATCGGGTTGCAGCCGAGGCCCGCTGCGTCGCAGCGCTCCCAGACGTAGGAGTAGCTCACCGGGCCGTTCGTCCAGCCGCCGGGCTGCGCCGTCAGCGTCGCCCCCTCCCGCGCCGTACCGCTGATCTGCGGCAGGCTGCCGTTGACCAGCGACGGGCCCTGCGGGCGAGCGACGTAGCCGTTGGCGTCGAGCACCGCACCGGAGCGCGGCGAGGTCGCGCTCGTCGAGCCGTCGGCGTCGGAGGCCGTGACGACGACCGCCAGTTGGCGATAGACGTCGGCCGTCGTGACCGCGTAGGCCGGCCCGGTCGCGCCGGGGATCGGGGCGCAGTTGCTCCCCGTCGCGTCGCAGCGCTGCCACTGGTACGCGTATGCCGTCGGCGCCGGCGACCAGTTGCCCGTGCCGGCGATCAGCGTCTGGCCCTGTTGCGCGTCGCCGAAGATCTGCGGCGCCCCGCCCTGCGGGGCATTGTCGGTGTGGATCGTGCCGGCCCAGGCGGTCGCGCTGTTGCCGGCGGCATCGGACACGCTGACCACGACGCTGTGCGCTCCGTCCGCCAGCGCCGTCGTGTCGAGTGAGACCATGCCACTGCCGGCGAGCGAGCAGGGCACCGTCCAGCTGAAGCGCATCACGGCCGTCGCCGCACCGCGCGACCCCGGACCGTCGATCGGGACGCAGCGGGAGTCGTTGGCGTCGATCAGCGAGCTCGCGCGCACGACACCGTCGACGCTCACCGCGGCCGAGTACAGCCCGGAGCCGGTGTCGGTCGCCGCGAAGGAGACTTGGGCGACGCCCGCGATCGGACCGGGCGCCACGAGCGTTCCGCCGACGTTGCTGGGCGTCGGTGCGGTGTCGTCCTCGAGCGTGACGACCATCGCATACAGGTGGTTGCCCGCCGTGCACGGGTCGCCGCCGAGCTCCGGGCAGATCGCTCCGCCACCCGGCGCGCAGACCAGCCCGCCACCGCAACCCGCGGTGCCGTCGATCGCCGTGACACCGGCCAGGCCGGTGAAGTCAAGCACGTTGGCGGAATCGAACTCGCTGAGCGGTCCGGTGCCGATCGACAGGCATCCGTAGGCCTGCGAGCACTGGGCGAGCACGGTGCTCGCCCCGCTCGAGGAGACGGCCTCGATCCCGTCGATCGGTGAGCGATACGGCGAGCTCGGCCCGGCCGAGAACGCGCGATAGACCAGCGCGTCCGCGATCGTGGTCTCCGGCGGCGCGGTGAACTGCCATACCGCGATGTCGCCCGGCCCGTGCGCAGCGATCCCGTCGACGCTCGCAAACACATAGCCCGGAACGCCGCACCCGTTGTAGACGCCGGCGTCGACGAAGGCACCGGCGCTCGGAAACGAGATCCCGTCGGTCGGCGTGGTCCAGCCGCTCGCCGGGTCGTGGCAGATCGCCACCTCATAGGTTCCGGCGCGCGCCGGCGCCGGATCAAGCGCGCCGACGAGCGCGAGCACCACACACGTCCCTGCGATCGCGAGTCCCTTCCCCACCGCCGGCTCCCTCGTCTGCGGACCCACCACCGGGGACCCTGCTCGCATCCTCCGACAGGCGCCCCCCGGCAGGACAGCGCCCGCAAGTATCTGGCTTTCGCAGCCCCGTGACAAGGGCCACGCCGACGGGGAGCTCCGGGCGCGCCGGCCGCGGCGGCGGCGGGGCTCCCCGTCCTAGGGCTTGCCCAGCTCGAGCACCGCGAGGAACGCCTCCTGGGGCACCTCGATGCGCCCGACCTGCTTCATCCGCTTCTTGCCCTCCTTCTGCTTCTCCAGCAGCTTGCGCTTGCGCGTGATGTCGCCGCCGTAGCACTTCGCGATCACGTCCTTGCGGAAGGCCTTGACCGTCTCGCGGGCGATCACATGCGAACCGACGGCGGCCTGGATCGGCACGTCGTACTGCTGGCGGGGGATCTTCGTGCGCAGCCGCTCGGTCAGCATCCGCCCCAGCTCGTAGGCCTTGTCGCGGTGCACGATCATCGACAGCGCGTCGACGGTGTCGCCGCCGAGCAGCACGTCCAGCTTGACCAGGTTCGCCGGCACCATCCCGGTCAGCTCGTAGTCCAGCGACGCGTAGCCGCGCGTGCGCGACTTCAGCTGATCGAAGAAGTCGATCACGATCTCCGCCAGCGGGATGTCGTAGGTCAGCTGGACGCGCTCCGGCGAGAGGTAGTGCATTCCGGCGTGCGTCCCGCGACGCTCGCGGCAGAGCTCCATCACGACGCCGATGAACTCCTTCGGCGTGATGATCGTGGCGCGGATGAACGGCTCGCGGATCTCGGCGATGCGGACCGGATCGGGCATGTCCGAGGGGTTGTGCACCTCGACCTCCTCGCCGCTGGTCAGCGTGACCTCGAAGCCGACCGAGGGCATCGTCGCCAACAGCTCGAGGTCGTACTCGCGCTCGAGCCGCTCGCGCACGATGTCCATGTGCAGCAGCCCGAGGAAGCCGGCGCGAAACCCGAAGCCGAGCGCGTCGGAGCTCTCCGGCTCCCAGGACAGCGCCGCGTCGTTGAGGGTCAGCTTCTCGAGCGCGTCACGCAGCTCCGGGAAGCGCTCCGAGTCGATCGGGAACAGGCCGCAGAAGACCATCGGCTTGACGTCGCGGTACCCCGGCAGCGGCTCGCGCGCCGGATTGGCCTTGGTCGTCAGGGTGTCCCCGACGCGCAGCTGGGTGACGTCCTTGATCCCGGTGATCAGGTAGCCGACCTCGCCGGCGCGCAGCTCGCCGACCGCCCGCATCTGGGGGGAGAAGAAGCCGATCTCGTCGATCTCGGCCGAGCTCGCGCCGACCATCGTGCGGATCGCCTCGCCCTTGCGAAACACGCCGTCGACCACCCGCACGTAGGCGACGACGCCACGGTACTGATCGAACTCGGAGTCGAAGATCAGCGCGCGCGGCGCCGCGTCGACGTCGCCGCGCGGCGGCGGAATCCGCTCGACGATCCGCTCGAGCACCTCGATCACCCCGGCGCCGGTCTTGCCGGAGATCCGCAGGATGTCGTCGACCGGCTCGCCGATCAGGTCGACGATCTCGTCGGCCACCCGCTCGGGTTCCGCGCCCGGCAGGTCGATCTTGTTCAGCGCCGGGATCAGCTCGAGCCCCGCCTCGACCGCCATGTAGGTGGTCGCCAGGGTCTGCGCCTCGACGCCCTGCGACGCGTCGACCACCAGCACGGCGCCCTCGCACGCCGCCAGCGAGCGCGAGACCTCGTAGCTGAAGTCGACGTGGCCGGGCGTGTCGATCAGGTGCAGCTGGTAGGTCTCCCCGTCGCGCGCCACGTACTGGACGCGGACCGCCTGCGCCTTGATCGTGATCCCCCGCTCGCGTTCGAGCTCCATCGAGTCGAGCACCTGCGCCCGCATCGCGCGCGCGTCGACGGTGTGTGTCAGCTCGAGGATCCGGTCCGCCAGCGTCGACTTCCCGTGGTCGATGTGGGCGATGATGCAGAAGTTGCGAATGTGGGCTTGGTCGACCATCTGTCAGTAGATTACGGTGCACCTCCGAGCCCGCCGCCGCAGGTTCCGCCGCGATGTCGAGACCGATCCCCCGAGACGAGGCCGTTGCGCTGCTCCAGGAGTGGGTCGCCGCGGCTCCGCTACGCCGTCATTGCCTCGCCGTCGAGGCGGCGCTGCGCGCCTACGCGCAGCGTGACGGCGCCGACGTCGAGCTGTGGGGCGTCACCGGGCTGCTGCACGACGCCGACTACGAGCGCTACCCGGACATGACGGTCGGTCATCCGCGGATGATCATGGCCGAGCTCGAGCGCCGCGACGCCCCGCCCGAGATGGTCCGCGCCATCGCCTCCCACGCCGACTATCTCGGCGTGGCCCGCGAAACGCCGCTCGAGCGCACGCTGCACGCCGTCGACGAGCTCAGCGGATTCCTCGTCGCCTGCGCGATGGTGCGCCCGGAGGGCATCCATGGCCTGGCCCCGAAGTCGGTGCGCAAGAAGCTCAAGCAGCCGTCCTTCGCCGCGGCGGTCAACCGCGAGGAGCTGCAGAGCTCCGCCGACGCGCTGGGGGTCCCGTTCGACGAGCACGTCGCCTTCGTGATCGGGGCGCTCGAGACGGCGGCCGGGCCGCTCGGCATCACAGGCCAAGCGCCTGCGTGATCTCCGGCGCGGCGAGCGACTCGACGACGAGCGACGCCTGCGCGAGGTCGAGCCCGGCGATCGACGGCACGGCGATCGTGTAGCAGCCGGCGGCCACCGCGGCGGCGACCCCGGTCGGCGAATCCTCGAGCACCAGCGTGCGCGCCGGCTCCGTGCCGAGCGCGGTGCAGGCAGCGAGGTATATCTCTGGTGCTGGCTTGGGGTCAGTCACGACATCGGCTGTGAGGATCGCCGCGAAGGTGCTCTTTTCGATCTTCGCGCTCGCCAGCGCCCGATCGACCAGCATCCGCGGCGAGTTGGAGGCCAGCGCCATCGGCAGCCCCGCCGCCTGCAGACGCGCGATCAGCTCGAGCGCGCCGGGACGCGGCGGCGCGTAGCGTGCCATCTCGACGAGCACGAGCAGGCCGAGCTCCATGATCAGCCGCCCGCCCGTGCCCGGAGCGTCGAGCATCCGCTCGAGCTTGGCCGCGGCGACCTTCGCCGAGGAGCCGAGCAGATCGCGCTTGTGCTCGAGCGTGAACTCGCGCCCGCGGCGCTCGAACAGCGTCTGCTCGGCGCGCGTCCAGGACTCCTCGGTGTCCAGCAGCAGCCCGTCGTTGTCGAAGATCACCGCATCGAAGCGGCGGTTCCCGCTCACGCTCCGAGCACCGGCGGCTGCGCATCCACGGATCGCAGCCTAGCTTGTCGCCCCCTCGCGACCGAACCGCGCCAGCACGAGCCGGCGAACCTGGCGCGCTTCGGGAATCCCCATCCGCAGCACGGCAAGCAGATAGACCGCGCCGCCGACGGCGGCGGCGGCGCCGACCGCGACGAGCTGCGCCGGGAAGCTGCGGCCGAGCAGGCGGTCGAGGGCGTACCACACGACCCATGACGCGGCGGCCAGCAGGACCGACGCCACCGCGATGCGCGCCGTGATCATCGTCGTCTGGCGCCCCTCCAGCCGGCCGTTGAAGCCGGCCCGCAGGCGCCGCAACTGCAGCGCCGTCATCACCGCGTTCGCGGCCAAGGTGCCGATGACCAGGCCGGCGATGCCGAGCGGCTTGTACAGGGCGACCGACACGATGATGTCGACGACGATGTTCAGCGCCGCGAGGCCGGTCGGGATCCAGGGCCGTTGCAACGCGAAGAAGGTCCGTGTCAGCAGCAGGTTGAGGCCCCCGAACGGGAGGCTGACGGCGAACCAGAACAGGGCGATCGAGGTGTAGTGCGTCGAGGAGGAGCTGAACTGCCCGCGCTGGTAGATCAGCCGCACGACCGGCGTCGCGAGGACCATGAGAAAGGCCGCGGCGGGGATCAGCAGGAGGTTGATCTGGCGCATCCCGATCGCCAGCGCACGGCGCATGCCACGGGCGTCGCGCCGCGCCGCCTGACGGCTGAGCGTCGGGAACAGCACCGTCGCCACGGCCACGCTGAACATGCCCTGCGGCAGCATGTAGACGCGGAAGGCGTAGTTGATGGCGCTCGGCGCCTGACCGTGCGGGGTGGTCGTGACGAGCGTCCCGAACACCGAGTTGATCAGCTGGTCGAGGTTGACGATGCCCAGGCCGATCGTCACCGGCAGCATCAGCGCGAAGACCTGGCGAACGCGCGGATCGTGCCAGTCGATCTGGAAGCCGAGCCGGAAGTCGATCTGCTGCAGCGCCGCCGCCGCCATCGCCAGCTGCACGACGGTCGCCGCGAGGATCGCGATCGCGTAGGCGTAGATCCCGAGGTCGCTGTGAAAGTGCGACCGCAGCGCGACGACGAGGACGATGATCACGACGTTCCACACCAGCGGCGAGATCGCCGCGATCGAGAAGCGGTCGTAGGACTGCAGGACCCCGACGAGTAGCCCGTTGAGCCCGAGCAGCAGCACCACCGGGAACAACACCTGCGCGAGGCCGGCGGTCAGCGGCGCGACCGAGCTGAGCGACGAGTGGACGAACAGCGGCATGATCGTGCCCGCCGCGAGGATGAAGAACGCCGTGATCGCCCCCAGCGCGATCAGCATGATCCAGAAGACCGTCGAGGCGAGCCGGAAGGCCTCCTTCTTGCGCCCGTCCTGCAGAAGCTCGGTGAACACGGGCACGAACGCCGCGGAGAGCGCCGCGTTGGCGAACAGGTTGCTCACCAGGTTGGGCACCTGGAAGGCGATCGTGAACGCCGAGTAGGTCTTTCCCGAACCGAAGAAGCTCGCGGCGATGACCTCGCGCGCGAGCCCCGCGATCCGCGAGAAGCCGGTGGCGATCGAGAAGATCGCGGTGTTGCGCGCCACCGGGCCCGAAGGGGGACTGGCGCGCCCGCGCTCGGCGACTGGAGTCGAAGCGGCCAAGGCCGCTATAGTACGGCGCCGCGCGGTCCCCACCGCCTGCTTGCTATGGCCAACATCGCCTCCCAGAAGAAGCGCATCCTCCGCGCCGAGCGCGAACGTCTCGAGAACCGCCGGCACACCTCGGCGATCAAGACCTACTTCCGCCGCCTCGAGGCGGCCGTCGCCGAGGGCGAGTCCGAGAAGGTCGCGAGCGAGCACCGCACGCTGGTCTCGGCGATCGACAAGGCGATCAAGACCGGCGCGCTGCACCGCAACACCGGGGCCCGCAAGAAGTCCCGCGCCGCGCGCATCGTTCGCCCGCCCGCCGAAGAGGCCTAATCAGCGCGGCGCCGGCCGCCGCTCCGTATGCCCTACGCGGTGATCGCGCCGATCGCGCGCAGCGCGAGTGTGTCGGCGTCGAGCGCGACGCCGCCGCGGGTGTCGAGCTCGAGGTCGGCGAGCGCGGCGATCGCCGCTCGCAGCGCCGCGACGTCGGTGCGTTGCACGTCGGCGATGAACGCCGACGCGGCCTTCGGCGGCATCCGCAGCTCTCCGCGGAGGCTGCTGGGCGGTGCCCCCTGCTCGAGCCGGCGGGCGATCGTGAGCGCCTCGCGCAGGCGCCGGGTGACCCAGTAGGTCAGCGATTCCACACGCTCGCCCTGCACGCGCAGCTGGAGGAAGATGCGCGTGGCGGCGGCGGTGTCGTGGGCGAGCACGGCGTCGGCGAGCGTCCACGCTTTGCGCTCGGCGCTGCGGCCGACCCGCTCGGCCACCCCTTCGGCGTCGAGCCGCGCGCCCGGACCGCATTCGAGCGCGAGCTTCTCGATCTCGCGCGCGAGCCGCGCCTGGCGGGCCCCGACGATCGCCACGAGCGTTCGTGCGCCAGGCAGGTCGAGCGTCAGCTCCAGCGCGGCCGCCTGCGCCAGCACCCAGGCCGGCAGGTCCCACTCCTTGACCGCCATCTCGGCGGCGACATCGCCGCCCGCCTGTGTGACAGCGCGGTGCAGCGCCGCCGGCGCCTTCGCTCGCCCCTCCTCGCGCGCGAAGAAGGCGATCGTCGTGTCCGCCGGCATCGACCCCAGGAGCGCCACGAGGTGCTCCGTGACCTCCTCCTCCTTCCAGCGCTCGGCGCCGTCGACGATGATGAACCGCCGCCCGATCGCCAGGGTCAGCGCGCCCAGCAACGCGGCCGCAGCAGCCGCCGTCGCCTCGGCACCCTCCAGCACCTCGAGTGATCCGGCGCCCGCGTCCCGTTCGGCCAGGGCGCGCAGGCGCGCCCGCCGTTCGCCGATCCGACCGTGGTCGTCGCCGTGGATCAGGTACGCAGGCTTGAAGCTCGCCACGCCAGGGAGGTTAGTCCCCGGCCCCGTCGGCGCCGCGCGACGCGCGCGGCGCCAATGGTTGGCCTTCGGTGGTCAGGCCGCAGGCCTGCTGACGGTGGTCGACTTCCCCTGCGCGTTGAGCCAGGCACCGGCCACGACGACGATGCCGAGGACCAGGCCGAGCCAGCAGCCGAACGCCGAGCTTCCGGTGTTCGAGATGAACTTGATCAGCAGGAACAGCATGCCGAAGCCCGCTGCCGCGGCCCGCGTCATGTCGCGTCCGAGCTGCGTCGTCGGGATCTGCGTGTCGGGATTGAATCGGGCGAGCGCGAGATCGACGACGACGAGGATCGTCACGATCAACGCCAGCACCCCCCAGATCCCATCGGGCGCTCCGGTGCCGCTCGAGTCGACGCTGACCGGGCCGAACGAGTACGAGTGCCAAGCGAAGAACAGCAGATCGATGATCAGCACGATTCCGCCGACACCGACCATCAAATCCTCGCGGCTCAACTTCGAGAGATCCACTACTTCCCCTCCTTAGTCGCACGCCCAACGTGAGTGTGAGCATACGAGGCCCAATGGATGTTGACAATGGACGGATGGGCGACTCCGCCCACCGCTACTGTACGACGACGTTCACCAGTTTTCCTGCCACCACGACAACCCGCACGATCTCCTTGCCGTCAATGTGCGCAATCACGTTTGGCGCCGCCAGAGCAAGCGCTTCGAGTTCCTCGGCGCTCGCCGCGGTCCGAGCCATCACGCGGTCACGGACCCTGCCGTTGACCTGGCAGACGAGCTCGAACTCCTCGCGTGCGAGCAGTGCGGGATCGGCGGTCGGCCACGGTTCCTGCCAGACCCGCGTGCCGGTCAGCAGGTCGTAGGCATCGGCGCCGGCGTGCGGCGCGAACGGGAAGATCAGCGAGGCGGCGGTCGCCGCCGCGAAGCGCAGCGCGCCCGCGCCGACCTCGGCACGCAGCCGGTAGCAGTCGTTGGTCAGCTCCATCACGGCCGCGATCGCCGTGTTGAAGGCAAAGCGGCCGTCGAGTTCTCCAGTCACCTTGTCGATCGCCCAGTGCGCCTTGCGCAGCAGCTCGAGCTCCGCGCCGGCGGGCGCCGCCGGCACCGGCTCCGGCGAACTGCTCGCCGCCGTCTCGGCAGCCAGGCGCCAGAGCCGCGCGAGGAAACGGTGCATCCCCTCGACGCCCGAATCCGACCAGTCGGCGTCCTGGTCGGGCGGGCCGACGAACAGGATGTAACAGCGTGCGGTGTCCGCACCGAGGCGGTCGACGATGGAGCGCGGCGAGACGACATTGCCCCGCGACTTGGACATCTTCGCGCCATCTCGGGTGATCATCCCCTGGGTGAACAGCGCGGCGAACGGCTCCTCGAACGACAGCTGCCCGAGATCCGCGAGCGCCTTGGTGAAGAAGCGCGCGTACATCAGGTGCAGGATCGCGTGCTCGACGCCGCCGATGTACTGGTCGACCGGCATCCAGCGCTCGAGCGCGGCGGGGTCCCACGCCGCCTCGTCGTTGGCGGCATCGCAGTAGCGCAGGAAGTACCACGACGAATCGACGAAGGTGTCCATCGTGTCGGTTTCGCGGCGTGCCGGCCCACCGCAGACCGGGCAGCTCGTGGCGACCCAGTCCTCGGCGGCGGCCAGCGGTGAGCGGCCCTTGGGGGCGTAATCCTCGACGTCGGGCAGCAGCACCGGCAGCTGATCGGCGCTCAGCGCGACGATCCCGTCGACCGGGCAGTAGACGATCGGGATCGGGCAACCCCAGTAGCGCTGTCGCGACACCAGCCAGTCGCGCAGGCGAAAGCTCACCGAGCGGCGGCCGCGACCGGCCTGCTCGAGCCAGGCGATGATCGTCGCCTTGGCCTCGACACTCGGGAGCCCGTCGAACTCGGCCTGCGAGTTGACCAGCCGGCCCTCGCCGCCGAACGGCAGCTCGCCGCCGGCGGGATCCGCGATGACCCGCCGCACCGCCAGCCCAAACGCCGTGGCGAACTCGAAGTCGCGCTCGTCGTGGGCGGGCACCGCCATGATCGCGCCGGTCCCGTACTCCATCAGCACGTAGTCGGCGACGAACATCGGAATCTCCTCGCCGTTGACCGGGTTGCGGACGCTGCGACCGAGCGCGACGCCGGTCTTCTCGCGGCCCGCCGCGCCGCGATCCTGCGCGGGCGCCGCGAGCGAGCGCGCGACATAGTCGCGCACCGCCGCCTCGTGCTCGGTGCCGGCCACCAGCCGCGCGACGTCCGGGTGCTCGGGCGCCATCACGAAGAACGTCGCACCGAACAGCGTGTCCGGCCGCGTCGTGAACACCGGGTAGTCGATGCCCAGCTCCTCGCAGCGGAAGATCACCTCGGCGCCCTCCGAGCGCCCGATCCAGTTGCGCTGCATCGTCTTGACATGCTCCGGCCAGTCGATCGTGTCGAGATCGTCGAGCAGCCGCTGCGCGTAGGCGGTGATCCGCAGGAACCACTGCTCGAGCTGACGCAGCTCGACCTGCGCGCCGCAGCGCTCGCAGCGGCCGTCGATCACCTGCTCGTTGGCCAGCACCGTTGCGTCGTTGGGGCACCAGTTGACCGCCGCCTCCCTGCGGTAGGCGAGCCCGGCCTCGAACAGCTGCAGGAAGATCCACTGGGTCCAGCGGTAGTAGCGCGGCTCGTGGGTGCCGAACTCCCGAGACCAGTCGAACGAGATGCCCCAGCGGCGGAAGTCCAGCTGGAACGCCGCGATCGACGCAGCGGTCGAGTCGCGCGGGTGCACGCCGGTTTGGATGGCGTGGTTCTCCGCGGGGAGGCCGAACGCGTCGTAGCCGATCGGGTGCAGGACCTCGCGGCCGCGACGGCGGCGGAAGTGGGCGACGGCGTCGCCGATCGCGTAGTTCTTGAGGTGGCCCATATGCGGCTCGCCGCTTGGGTACGGCAGCATCTCGAGCACGTAGCTCTTCGGAGCGGTGCCGCTGTTGGAAACCTCCCACGTGTGTTCGGCTTCCCACACCGCCTGCCAGCGCGGTTCGATCTCAGCCGGGTCGTAGACGTGCTCAGCCATCGTGGACCCAGAGTATTTGCTCGCGCAGCGGCCACGTCTTCCGACCCGGATCCACGGTGCGGATCCTGACCGTCGCACCTGACGGCTCGCATGCGCCCGTGCGCCCCCAGGGGTCGTGCTCGAGCGGGTGGGCTGCCCCGCGCGAAAAGGGCGAGCGCCGTGGTTTCGCCGCTCGTGATGGAGATCCAGGGTCGTGGCTGCGCGCTCCGGCGGGAACCGGTTGGGCTTGGCGCGCCGGTTGGCGCGGTGCTGGCTGATCTAACCCTCGACTCGAGCCTTAGTCTCTCGGCACCCTAGCCTCGAATTGCTGAGTAACGACGGGGGATTACCGCCACCACGACTGGCTGGCCGCCCGGCGCATGGCGTCCGCCGTGGTGCGCTTGACACGGGTCGGAGTCGGGAGTAGGTTTCCGCGATGTAAGTAGTCAGTCATAACCTGGGAGGCCTCCATGACCGCGTCTCGTGAGCGCCGCACGCTGATCATCGTTTCCCTCGCCCTGTTCATGATCGTGCTTGACAACCTCGTGGTCTCGGTCGCACTGGCGAGCATCCACCGCGACTTCGGGTCCTCGGTGCAATCGCTCGAATGGACGGTCAACGCGTACACGCTCTGCTATGCGGTCTTCCTGCTGACCGGCGCGACGTTCGGCGACCGTTTTGGTCGGCGGCGAATGTTCGTGCTCGGTCTGTCGATCTTCACGGCCGCCTCGGCGATCGCCGGGCTGGCGCCGAACACCGGCATCCTGATCGCGGCGCGCGCCGTGCAGGGCATCGGCGCGGCGATCGTGACCCCGCTGACCCTGACGCTGCTTGCCGAGACCTTCCCGCCGGAGCGCCGCGGCCTCGCCCTCGGCATCTGGTCGGGCATCAGCGGTACCGCGGTCGCCCTCGGACCGCTCGTCGGCGGCGCGGTGATCGCCGGCCTGGACTGGCACTGGATCTTTGGCATCAACGTGCCGATCGGCGCGGTGCTCGTACCGGTCGCCTGGCGCAGCCTTGCCGAGAGCCGCGGCCCCAACTCGAGACTCGACGTTCCGGGCCTGGCGCTCAGCGGCCTTGGCCTGCTCGGAATCGTCTTCGGACTCGTGCACGCCCAGACGGCGGGGTTCGGAGCCGTCTCCACCATCGCAGCCCTTGCCGCTGGAGTCGCGCTGCTCGTCGGCTTCGTCCTCGTCGAGTTGCGCACCGCGGAGCCGATGCTGCCGATGAGCTTCTTCGGCCACCGCGCCTTCGTCTTCACCAACATCGCCTCGCTCGCGATGTATTTCGGAATGTTCGGGGCGGTGTTCTTCCTGTCCCAGTATCTCCAACTGGTGCTCGGCAACTCGGCGCTTCAGGCCGGCCTGAAGCTGTTGCTGTGGACCGGATCGGTGATGGTCGTCTCGCCGCTCGCCGGCGTGTTCTCCGCGAAGTACGGCAGCCGACCGTTTCTCGTCGCCGGTCTCGCGCTGCAGGCCGCCGCGCTCGGCTGGATCGCGCTCGTCGCGACCCCGACAACCAGCTACGCCAGCGTGCTCGTGCCGTTCGTGTTCGGCGGCAGCGGGATGGCGCTCGTCTTCGCGCCGTCGGCCAGCGCAATCCTCTCCGTCGTGCGCGCCGACCAGGCCGGCCAGGCCTCCGGCGCGGCCAACGCGATCCGTGAGGTCGGCGGGGTATTCGGCGTCGCGGTGCTGGCGACGGTGTTCGCCGGTGCGGGCTCCTACGCCACCGGCCACTCCTTCGTCACCGGACTGCTGCCCGCCCTCTGGGTCGGGTTCGCCGTGCTTGCCGGCACGGCGGCTGTGATCGCGGCCGTGCCCTGGCGCTCACGTCAGCGCATCGCCGTCGCCGGCGCTGCGCCGGCCCCTGCCACCTGATCGCCGTCCGCTCCCGGCTGGTCCGACGGCTCCCGCTGGCGCCCCGGTGCGGCCGCTAAGATGGGCGTGGTAGCGACTGGGGCTATAGCTCAGCTGGGAGAGCGCTTGCATGGCATGCAAGAGGTCGTCGGTTCGAGCCCGACTAGCTCCATTGCACGAAAGGCCCGCAAATGCGGGCCTTTTTCTTTGGCGCCTCGTCTAATCGTCTGCGACTGTGGGAACTGAGAGGGAACGAGCCAGCTCCTTACGGGCGTTCAGGATTGCGGCCTCGGGCTTGACTCGTCGCTTTGGAGCCTCAGCGAACGCCCGGCCGTACACGCGGAGGCACATGGCGGGCGAGTGGCCGAGTTCGTGGGCTACCTCTACGACCGTCATCCCGCTTCGGATCAAAAGCGAGGCGTACGACGCGCGCAGGTCGCGCGGTCGAGAGCCGGCCGGTAGGCCCGCTACAGTCGCCGCTGGACGCCAGACGCGCCT
>DATLQS010000076.1:0-24994 GCA_035535075.1 Solirubrobacteraceae bacterium | reverse complement strand
TGGCAGCGCCCGCCACGAGGTGGTCCGCGGCGAGCGCCCGAGCGTCGTGATCCTCGGCTCGGGCCCCAACCGCATCGGGCAGGGAATCGAGTTCGACTACTGCTGCGTGCACGCCGCGATGACGGTGCGCGAATCCGGGCGCGACGCCGTGATGATCAACTGCAACCCGGAGACCGTCTCGACCGACTACGACACCTCCGACCGGCTGTACTTCGAGCCGCTGACGCTCGAGGACGTGCTCGCGGTGATCGAGGTCGAGCAGCCCGAGGGCGTGATCGTGCAGTTCGGTGGCCAGACGCCCCTGCGCCTCGCCGCCGGCCTGGTCCGGGCCGGTGTGCGTCTGCTGGGGACCGGCGTCGATGCGATCGACGCGGCCGAGGACCGTGGCCGCTTCGGCGAGCTGCTGGCGCGTCTGGGCTATCAGGCGCCGCCGTACGCCACCGCCCGAACCGTCGAGGAGGCCCTTGCCGTGGCCGGCGAGGTCGGGTTTCCGCTGCTCGTGCGGCCGAGCTACGTGCTCGGCGGCCGGGCGATGGAGATCGTCTACTCCCGCACCGACCTGGCCGGCTACCTCGATCGCAGCGCGCCGCGCGTCGACGGTCGCGAGATCTTCCTCGACCGCTTCCTGGAGAACGCGATCGAGGTCGACGTCGACGCGCTATGCGATGGCCGCGAGGTGGCGATCGGCGGGATCATGCAACACGTCGAGGAGGCGGGGATCCATTCCGGCGACTCGGCCTGCGTGCTCCCGCCGCATTCGCTCGGTCCGGAGATGCTGGAGCGGATCCGCGAGCAGACGCGCGGCATCGCGCTCGAACTCGGCGTCGTCGGGCTGATCAACGTCCAGTTCGCCGTGGTGTCCTTCGCCACGCGCCCCGGTGCCGAGCTCTACGTGATCGAGGCCAACCCGCGCGCCTCGCGAACCGTGCCATTTGTCTCCAAGGCCGTCGGCGTCCCGCTCGCCAAGTTCGCATGCCGACTGATGCTCGGCGAGTCGATCGCCGCGCTCGGGCTCCCGGCCGATCTGATGACCGGGCGTTACGTCGCGGTCAAGGAGGCGGTCCTGCCGTTCAACCGCTTCCTCGGAGCCGACTCGCTGCTCGGACCCGAGATGCGCTCGACCGGCGAGGTGATGGGGATCGCGACCGACTTCCCCACGGCGTTCGCCAAGGCCCAGGCCGCGGCCGGCGCGGCACTGCCCGATCGCGGCACGGTGTTCATCACCGTCACCGACACCGACAAGGCGGCGGGTGCCGGGATCGCCGCGCAACTGCACGACCTCGGCTTTCGGATCGTCGCGACCGGTGGCACGGCGCAGGCGATCGAGCGCATGGGCATTCCGGTCACCACGCTGCGCAAGGTGGCCGACGGCTCGCCGCACGTCGTCGACGCGATCGCCGGCGGCGAGGTCGACCTCGTAATCAACACCCCGACCGGCTCCGGGGCGCGCTCCGACGGCTGGGAGATCCGCCGTGCCGCCGTCGCCCGCGGGATCCCGTGCATCACGACGCTCTCGGGCGGTCAGGCCGCGACCCGGGCGATCCGCGCGGCGCGCGACGGCGAGCCGGCGGTGGTGTCGCTGCAGGAGGTGCACGGCGCGCGATGAGGCACGCTCGATGAGCGCGCCCTTCGGTCGTCGTAGCTCCGTGCTGCTGAGCCGCCGCGTGGTCGGCCGCTATGTGGTGCTCGGGACGGCGGATGAGCTGGCGGTCGCGGAGCCCGGGCAGTTCTACATGCTGGCCGCGGCGGAGCGCTGGGGGGGCGGGGAGGGAGAGCGGCCGTTTCTCGGACGGGCGGTGTCGGTGATGCGGGTCGGTGATCGGGGGCTCCTCGAGTTCCTGTTGGAGGATGTCGGGCCGGGGACGAAGCGACTCTGCGAGCTCGAGGTCGGTGAGGGCTTGATTCTGGTTGGACCGTTTGGTCACGGCTTCTCGGTGCCGGAGGAGCCGGACACGCTGCTGGTGGGAGGGGGGATCGGGATCGCACCGCTCGTCGCCGTGCAGGAGGCCTGGGGCGGACGCGCGCTGCTCGGCTTCCGCGACGCCGGGCACGCGGCCGGCGCCGGATTGTTCAGCGAGCCAACGGTCGCGACCGACGACGGCTCAATCGGCCACCACGGCGCGGTCACCGAACTGCTCGATCGCGAGCTGGCAGCGCGACCCAGGCCGGTCTACGCCTGCGGCCCTCCCGCCATGCTCGCAGCGGTCAACGAGCGAGTTCGGCGGCACGGCGTGCCGTCCGAACTCGCGTTGGAGGCGCCGATGGCCTGCGGGTTCGGCGCCTGCTACGGCTGCGTGGTGGCGACCGTGGACGGCTACCGGCGCGTGTGCGTCGACGGCCCGGTGTTCAACGGCGCGGTGCTCGCGTGATCGAGTTCTGCGGGCTCACGCTGCGCCACCGGGTGATCAACGCCTCGGGCTGCTTCGACGCGCTGGCCGGCGCACGCGTCTTCGGGGATCGTCTGTTCGACGAGTTCCCGTTCGCGGCGTATGTGTCGAAGACGATCACGCTGGCACCGCGGGACGGCAACCCGCCGCCGCGGCTGTGGGAATCGGCCGCGGGGTTGATCAACTCGATCGGGCTGCCGAACCGCGGTCTGGGGGCCTACCTGGAGGACGACCTGCCGGCGCTCGCACGGCTGACGGTGCCGCTGATCACGAACGTCATGGGGTCGACCCCGGCGGAGGTGGGCGAGCTCGTCGCCGCGCTCGAGGACCGACCGCAGGTCCGTGCGATCGAGCTGAACGTGTCGTGCCCGAACGTCGCGACCGGACTCGACATCGGCGCCGACCCGCAGGGCCTCGAGGCGCTGCTCGAGCATGTCCGACCGCTGAGCTCCAAGCCGCTGATCGTCAAGCTCACACCGAACACCGCGGATGTCGCCGAGTGTGCGGCGGGCGCGGAGGCGGGCGGCGCCGACGCCGTGTCGCTGATCAACACGCTGCGCGCGGTCGCGCTCTCGCCCGGGGGCGCGGCTCCCTGGCTCGGCGGCGGCAGCGGCGGGCTATCGGGACCGGCGATCCGCGCGATCGCGCTCGCCCAGGTCTCGGCGGTCGCGCGTCGCGTCGCGATCCCGATCGTGGGGATGGGCGGGGTCGGCTGCGGGCGCGATGCGCGCGAGCTGATCGACGTCGGCGCGACGCTGGTCGCCGTGGGCACCGAATGCTTCCGCGATCCGGCTGCAGGGGTGCGAATCGAACGCGAGCTCGAGGCCGCTTTCGCGCAATATGCGGGATAATCGCAGGGCCTTCGCCGGCCGTCACCAAAAAACGCCTGCAAAGGTCGTCGAAATAGCTCAAGTGAGCTGAATGCTGCTCGACCTCTACTCGAGGTTGAGGTGAATTGCGCCTCGAGCGCTTGCATGGCGCCGTGCAGCCGGTAGACTCGCCGCCCATGTCGCCTGGTCAGCAGACGCTTCACAAAGGGCCCGCCACACCGGAGCGTTCGTTCAACCAGCGGATGGACGCGCTGGCCCGCGCAAACGAGATTCGCTCGCAGCGCGCGCAGCTCAAGCGCGACCTCAAGGCGGGCCGTCACTCGATCCACCAGCTGCTGCTCGACCCACCGGAATTCCTCGAGACGGCCAAGGTGTTCGACATGCTCCTGGCCGTCCCCAAGTACGGCCGCGTGAAAGTGAACAAGATCCTCACGCACTGCCGCATCTCACCGAGCAAGACGATCGGCGGCCTCTCCGAGCGCCAGCGCGCCGAGCTGGTCTCGATGCTGCATCGCTGACCGCCCCGGTCACTACTCTGGTCGCTCGTCATGGCGAGCGTGTTCGTGATCACGGGCCCCTCGGGGGTCGGGAAGGGGACGCTGATCGCCGCGCTGCGCCACCGCCACCCGCAGCTCGAGCTGGCGGTGTCGGCCACCACGCGCCCGCCGCGCCCGGGCGAGCGCGACGGCGTCGCCTATCACTTCCTGACCGACGAGGACTTCGAGCGGCGGCTCGCGCAGGGCGAGTTCGTCGAACACGCGACCTACGCCGGGCACCGCTACGGCACGTTGCGATCCGAGCTGGAGCGGCGCACGCACGGCGGAGCGCCGGTCGTGCTCGAGCTCGAGCTGCAGGGCGCCCGTCAGATTCGCGAGGCGATGCCCGACGCGGTCGCGATCTTCATCGCGCCGGCGTCGTTCGAGCAGTTGCGCGAACGGCTGCTGGAGCGCGGCGTCGATGACGCCGCCGGCGTCGAGCGCCGGCTGGCGATCGCGCGGACCGAGCTCGCGGCGCGCGAGGAGTTTCGCTTCGTCGTGGTCAACGACGACGTCGAGCGGGCGGTCGCCGAACTGGACGCGATCTACGTGCGGTATGCTGGGTGAGTGATCTCTCCCCGCATCGACAAGCTGCTCGAGCACGTCGACTCCAACTACGCGAGCGTGCTCGTGGCGGCCAAGCGTGCGCGCCAGATCAACTCCTACTACCAGAACCTCGGGGAGGGGAGCTTTGACGAGTTCCCGCCGCCGATGGTTGACACCGGCTCGAAGAACTACCTCACGATCGCGCTCGAGGAAGTCGCCGCCGGCAAGCTGAAGTACCACTACCGCTAGGCCGCCGGAGCGCTGAGCGTGCCTCGACTGCTGCTCGGCGTGAGCGGTGGAATCGCCGCCTACAAGGCGCTCGAGCTGGTGCGCCTGGCGACGCGGGAAGGCCACGCCGTGCGCGTGATCCAGACGCGCACCGCGCAGCGCTTCGTCGGTGCCGCCTCGTTCGCCGCGCTGAGCGGTGCTCCGGTGCTCAGCAGCGAGTTCGAGCGCGACCCGTTGCGCGGCAGCTTCCCGGGCGACCCGCTCCCGACCCACGACCCGGCCAGCCACCTCGCGCTCAGCGCCGCTGCCGACGTGCTGCTGATCGCCCCGGCCTCCGCGAACACGATCGCCAAGCTGGCGCATGGGCTCGCCGACAACCTCCTCACCAGCGCGGCGCTCGGAGCCAGTTGCCCGGTGATCGTCGCGCCCGCGATGAACGACCGGATGTGGGAGCACGCCGCGACCCAGGCCAACCTCGCGCTGCTGCGCGAGCGCGGCATCGAGGTCCTCACGCCGGGAACCGGTCGCCTGGCCACGCACGGCGAGTGGGGCCCGGGCCGGCTACCCGAGCCGGCCGAGCTGCTCGCGGCGGTCAACGCCAAGCTCGGGGCCGGGCGGTGGAGCGGCACGCGGACGCTGGTCACGGCCGGCGGCACGCGCGAGCCGATCGACGCCGTGCGCTTCCTCGGCAACCGCTCGTCGGGCCGGATGGGCTTCGCGATCGCCGACGCGGCCCGTGCCCGCGGCTCGGAGGTGCTGGTTATCGCCGCCAACGTCTCGCTGCCGCGCGGCGCCGGCGTGCGCTACATCGACGTGGCCACCGCCGCCGAGCTCGCGGCGCAATGCGAGCGCGAGTTCGACGCGGCCGACGTGCTCGTGATGTGCGCGGCGGTGGCCGACTTCCGGCCGGCCACCGCGGCGCCCGGCAAGATCGCCAAGGGCAGCGCCGAGCATCTGGCGCTCGAGCTCGAGGCGACCGAGGACGTGCTGGCCGCGCTCTCGGCGCGGCGCCGGGACGGCCAGACGCTGGTGGGCTTCGCGGCCGAGCATGGCGATGGCGCGCTGGCGCGCGCCCGCGAGAAGCTCGTGCACAAGCGCCTGGACGCGATCGTCTGCAACGACGTGTCGGCGCCGGGCATCGGCTTCGACTCGGAGCGCAACGCCGTGACGATCATCACGCCCGATCGGGAGGAGCACGTGGGGCCGGCCGAGAAGCGGGTGATCGCCGAGGCGGTCCTCGACGCGATCGAGGCGATGCGCGGATGACCGCGATGGCCACCCGCCGGCTCGGCGAATCCGGCCCGGCGGTCGGTGCGATCGGCCTCGGTTGCATGGCGATGTCGGGGATCTACGGTCCGGCGGAGGAGGGCGAGAGCATCGCCACGATCCACGCCGCCCTCGACGCGGGAATCACGCTGCTCGACACCGGCGACTTCTACGGGATGGGGCACAACGAACTGCTGATCCGCGACGCACTGGCCGCCCGCGAACGCGGCGAGGCGCTCATCAGCGTCAAGTTCGGCGCCCTCCGCGGGCCCGACAACCGCTTCGCCGGCACCGACGGGCGTCCGGCCGCGGTGGCCAACTTCCTCGCCTACTCGCTGCGCCGGCTCGGCACCGACGAGATCGACATCTACCGGCCCGCCCGCCTGGATCCCGACGTGCCGATCGAGGAGACGGTCGGGGCGATCGCCGCGATGGTCAAGGCCGGCTACGTGCGCCACATCGGGCTCTCGGAGGTCGGCGCAGACACGTTGCGCCGAGCCCACGCCGTGCATCCGATCTGTGACGTGCAGCTCGAATACTCGCTGCTGTCGCGCTCGATCGAGGCCGCCGTCCTGCCGGCGTGCCGCGAGCTCGGCGTCGCAGTCACCGCCTACGGCGTGATGACGCGCGGGCTGCTGACCGGCCAGTGGACGGCCGGCCAAGCGCTCGCCCCGTCCGACATGCGCGCTCACAGCCCGCGCTACGTCGGCGCGAACCTGCAGCACAACCTCGCGCTGGTCGACGCGGTGCGCGTGCTCGCCGACGAGCACGCCATCAGCGTCGCGCAGCTCGCGATGGCCTGGGTCCTCGGCCGGGGGTCGGACATCGTCCCGCTGCTCGGCGCGCGCCGGCGCGAGCGCGTGGCGGAGGCGCTCGCCGCGCTCGAGGTGGCGCTCGACGACGCGACGCTCGCGGCACTCGAGCAGGCGCTCCCGCCCGGCATCGCCGCCGGCAACCGCTATCCCGACGCGGGGATGGCGCAACTCGACAGCGAACGCTGAGCGGCCGCTGGGCAGCTTTCATTTGGCCGACCTCGCGAGTGCTATCCTCGGTGGCGGCCGCCGGTGAATCGATGGGGGCGGTGCATTGAAGTGGGCGCTCGCCCGCTTTTTTTTCGCCATGGAGCAGCTTCAGAACGACATCCAACAGCGCATCTCGGCCAGCGAGCCCGAGGTCGAGGTGCTGCTCGTGGAGCGCGCCGGGGACACGTTGCGGATCTTCATCGACCACCCGGCGGGCGTCACGCTCGCGCTGTGCGAGCGCGTCACCGGGGCGCTCGGAGACCTCCGTGAGCGCTACGGCATCGAGGTCAGCTCGCCCGGCCCGCGGCGGCCGCTGACCAAGCCCGAGCACTTCCAGCGCTTCGTCGGGCGGCGCGCCCGCGTGCGCACCGCGTCCCACGCCGATCTCGGCGAGCGAGGCAGCGTCACCGGCGAGCTGATCGGCGCAACCGCGCAGGAGGTCACCCTCGCGGTGCCCGACGGGATTGTCGCGATCCCCTACGCTGCCATCCAACGATCCCACCTGGTGGAGGAGTAGGCACATGTCCCGCGAGATCCTGGATGCGATGAACGCGCTCGCGCGCGAGAAGGGCATCGAGCCCGAGAAGCTGATGGTGGCCCTCGAGGACGCGTTGCTGTCGGCCTACAAGAAGCAGCCCGACTCGGCCAAGTACGCCCGCGTGGAGATCGACCGAGAGACCGCCGACTTCCGCGTCATCGAGCTGATCATCCCCGAGCGGCTCGAGGCCCACCTGATCGTCGAGACGATCGACGAGGGCACGACGATCGACCCCGAGACGGGCGAGATGCGCGAGCCGGAGGACCCCGAGATCGACCCGGCCAAGTTCGAGCAGTATCGCGACCAGATCGAGGAGCGCGACGTCACGCCGGGGGACTTCGGGCGGATCGCCGCGCAGACCGCCAAGCAGGTGATCCTGCAGCGGATCCGCGAGGCCGAGCGCGACATGATGTATGAGGAGTACCGCGACCGGGTCGGCGAGCTGATCACCGGCATCGTCCAGCAGTCGGACTCGCGCTACACGCTGGTCCAGTTGCGCGAGCGCGTCGAGGCGCTGCTGCCCAAGTCCGAGCAGGTCGACGGCGAGCGCTACGACCACTCGCAGCGGATCAAGGCCGTGATCAAGGAGGTCTCCCCGTCGACGAAGGGCCCGAGCATCATCGTCTCGCGCCGCGACTCCGAGCTGATCAAGAAGCTCTTCGAGCTGGAGGTCCCCGAGATCGCCGACGGCCTGGTTGAGATCGCGGGCGTCGCCCGCGAGCCCGGCTACCGTTCGAAGATCGCGGTCATCTCGCACGCCGACGGGGTCGACCCGGTTGGCGCCTGCGTCGGTCCGCGCGGCTCGCGCGTGCGGATGGTCGTCTCCGAGCTGCGTGGCGAGAAGATCGACATCATCCCCTACAACGACGAGCCCGCCCGCTTCGTCGCCAAGGCGCTGTCCCCGGCGCGGGTCCGCGAGGTGCTCGTCGACGATGCGGCAAAGCAGGCGACGGTGATCGTTCCCGACGACCAGCTGTCGCTGGCGATCGGCCGTGAGGGTCAGAACGCGCGGCTCGCCGCGCGGCTGACCGGCTGGCGCGTCGACATCAAGTCCGAGAGCGAGTTCGCCGCCGAGGAGGCCGAGCAGGGCTACGGCGAGCAGCTCGAGGCCACCGGACGCTGCGCGGCGATCATGAGCAACGGCCGCCGCTGCCCGAACGCGTCGCTGCCCGGCTCGCGCTACTGCGGCCTCGAGGCCCACCAGGCGTTGGAGACGAGCGCGGCCGGCGCCGCCCCCGCCGGCGAACCCGTGGGTGAGGGGCCGGCGTCATAGCTCGTTCGCAGCCGCCGGAGCGGCGCTGCGTGGGCTGTGGGCGGAGCGCGCCGAAAGGCGAGCTCGCGCGTCTGGCGCTGACCGACCCGGCGCCCGTGGGCGCCGGCGCCGTGCTCGTGGTGGACCGCGCCCAGCGGATGCCGGGACGCGGAGCCTACGTCTGCTCGGACGCCTGTCTGGCGCGTGCGCGGCGCCGCGGGGGGCTGCAACGCGCGTTTCGTCGGCCGGTGTCGATCGACGCACAGACCGTAGAATCGGTGGGCTGATGGCGAAGAAGCGCGTACACGAGATCGCGAAGGCCCAGGGGCTCCCGACCAAGGAGCTGCTGGCCAAGCTCCATGCCGCCGGGATCGAGGCGAAGGCTGCTGCCTCGAGCGTCGATGAGGAGGTCGCGCTGGCCGCGCTCGGCCACAACGGCGCCGCCGCCGCCGCCGGCGCGAACGCGGCCGCTCCGCCCCGCAAGGCGAGCACCAAAACCCCACCACCCGCACCCCCGGCCAAGGAGCCGGAGTCCGCCGCCGAGCTCGCCGCGGAGTCCTCCCCGGGGGAGGCCGCGCGCGCCGCCGAAGCGAACCGCTCGCGGCCGACACGCGACTCGCGCACCGGTGAGCAACGCCCCGGCGCCGTCGGACCCGGCGGACGCCGGCGCGTGGTCATCGACTCGCAGGCGTCGCGCCGCCAGGCCGGCGGCCCGGCCAGCCAGCCGGTGCGCCGCCCTCCGCGGCGCGGACGGCGTCGCCGCGGGACCTACGACGACACCGTGGCCCCGATCGACGAGGCGGCACGCGGCGCGACCGACCTGATCCGGATCAACTCCGGCTCGACGGTCAAGGGAGTCGCCGAGTACTTCGGCGTCGCCGTACCGGAGGTGATTCGCAAGCTGATGAGCCTCGGCGAGATGGCCACGCTCACGCAAACCCTGACCGACGAGGCGATCACCGTGCTCGCCACCGAGTTCGGCAAGCAGATCGAGATCGTGCACGCCGCCGACGAGCTGGTCGGCGAGCCGGTGTTCGACGACGAGGACGAGGTGCTCGAGCCGCGGCCGCCGGTCGTCACGATCATGGGCCACGTCGACCACGGCAAGACCTCGCTGCTCGATGCGATCCGCGAGACCGAGGTCGCGGCCGGCGAGGCCGGCGGGATCACCCAGCACATCGGCGCCTACCAGGTGCACCACGGCGGCAAGGCGATCACCTTCCTGGACACCCCGGGCCACGAGGCGTTCACCGCGATGCGCGCGCGCGGTGCCCGGGTCACCGACATCGCCGTCATCGTCGTCGCCGCCGACGACGGCGCGAAGCCGCAGACCGACGAGGCGATCGACCACGCGCGCGCCGCCGACGTGCCGATCATCGTCGCCGTCAACAAGATCGACAAGGAGGGTGCGAACCCCGAACGGGTCCGCACCGAGATGACCCAGCGCGGGCTGCAGCCGGCCGAGTGGGGCGGGGAGGTCGAGTTCGTCGACGTCTCCGCGAAGACCAGGCAGGGGCTCGAGGAGCTGCTCGACACGATCCAGGTCGTCGCCGACCTCGAGGAGCTGCGCTCCAACCCGGCGGCCGATGCCTCGGGTGTCGTGATCGAGTCGCGGCTCGATCCGGGTCGCGGACCGGTCGTCACGCTGCTCGTCCAGCGCGGCACGCTGCGCGTCGGCGACGCGCTCGTGGCCGGCGCCAGCTTCGGCCGCGTGCGCGCGATGAACGACTTCCTCGGCACGCGCTTGAAGTCCGCCGGGCCGGGCGAGCCGGTCGAGGTGCTCGGCTTCGACGGCGTGCCCGAGGCGGGCGAGTACGCGCGCGTCGTCGAGAACGAGCGCCGCGCCCGCCAGCTCGCCTCCGAGCGCGCCAACCGGCTGAAGACCGAGGCGCTGGCGCGTCGCTCGGGACGCAAGATCTCGCTCGAGGACGTCTTCCGGCTCGCCCAGGAGGGCGCGGTCAAGGAGCTCAACCTCGTGCTCAAGGGCGATGTCTCGGGCTCGGTCGAGGCGGTCGAGGACGAGATCGCCAAGCTGCCCCAGAACGAGGTCTCGGTCAACATCATCCACCGCGGCGTCGGCGGCATCAACGAGTCCGACGTGATGCTCGCGGCCGCCTCCGATGCCGTGATCCTGGCGTTCAACGTGCGGCCGGTCGGCGACGCGCGGGCCCTCGCCGAGCGCGAGCGGATCGAGATTCGCGGCTACTCGGTGATCTACCGTGCGATCGACGAGCTGCGCGCCGCCATGCAGGGCATGCTCGAACCCGACGAGGTCGAGGACACCGTCGGTCAGGTCGAGGTCCGCCAGACCTTCCGGGCGTCGCGCATCGGCACGATCGCCGGGTCGTTCGTCACGGAAGGAAAGGTCACGCGCGGGGCGAAGGTTCGTGTCGTGCGTGACGGGACCGTGATCAACGAGACGACGGTCGCGAGCCTGAAGCGCTTCAACGAGGACGCGCGAGAGGTCGCCGCCGGGTTCGAATGTGGCATCGTGTTGTCGAGCTTCCAGGACATCAAGGAAGGCGACGTGCTTGAGGTCTACGAGACGCGCAAGGTCGAGCGCGCTCTCGCCTGATCAGTGGTCCACGAATGGGAGAGGTTCCGAAAGGAACTAGTATGGCTGGAGAGCGCATGCGCCGGGTCGATGAGGCGGTTCGCCAGGTCTTGGCGGACGCGCTCGCAGGAGAGCTGTCAGACCCACGGGTCGGATTCGTCACGGTGACCGATGTCAAGACAAGCCCGGATCTTCGTGCTGCGCGCGTCTTCGTCAGCGTGCTCGGCGACGAGTCCGCGCGCGCCGAGTCGCTCGCCGGCTTGCGCAGCGCCCACGGCGTGCTGCAGGGCGCGATCGCCGGCCAGCTGCACCTGAAGCGCACGCCGACGCTCGAGTTCGTCTACGACTCCACGACCGACCGCGCGCTGCGCGTCGAGACGCTGTTGCGGGAGCAGGCATGAGCGAGGCCGCATCGGTGGCGCTCGACACGCGTGAGCAGGTATTGCGCCAGATCCGCAGCGGCGAGCGCTTCGCCGTCGTCACGCACGAGAACCTCGACGGCGACGCGCTCGGCTCGCTGGTGGCGATGCAGGCGCTGCTGCGCGCGCTGGGCAAGGACTCGGTCATGGTGATCGCGCCCGAAGAGTTCCCGCTGCCGCCCGAGTACCGGTTCTTCGCCCTGGACGGGCTGTCCACCGAGGCGCCCGGGGACCTCGATCGCCGCACCGCGATCTTCCTGGACTGCGGCAACCTGGACCGCAACCCGCTGGCGGCGCTGCGCGACGCCGAACCGCTGGTCAACATCGATCACCACCACGACAACACACGCTTCGGGACGGTCAACCACGTTGTCGAGGAGGCGTCGTGCACGGCCGAGATCGTCTGGGACCTGATGCGCGGGCTCGACGTCGACCTGACGCCGGCGATCGCCGAGGCGCTGTACGTCGGGCTGGTCACCGACACCGGGCGCTTCTCCTATGAGAACACCACGCCGCGGGCCCACCTGATGGCCGCCGAGCTGATCGCCGCGGGCGTCGACGTGGGGGCGCTGTACCGGCGGATCTACGAGGGGATCCCGTTCGCCAAGCTCGAGCTGCTGGCGCGCGCGCTGGCGAGCGTCAGCCGCTTCGACGATGGCCGGCTGACCGTCGCGGTGCTGACCGGCGAGGACTTCGCGACGACCGGCGCCGACGACAGCTACGCGGAGGGGATCGTCGACCATCTGCGCGCCGTCGAGGGTACGAAGGTCGCGGCACTGATCCGCGACGTCAGCGTCGGCTGTCACAGCGGCGAACGCAAGGTCTCGCTCCGCGCGACCGACGACGAGGTCGATGTGTCGGCGATCGCGCGGGCGTTCGGCGGCGGCGGTCATCGCCGGGCAGCCGGATTCTCGAGCGAGCTCGCCACGGGCGAGCTGATCGACGCGATCCGCGCGCAGATTTGAACGCGGAGGAGTCCCCGTCGGGGATCCTCCTGGCTGACAAGCCCTCCGGACTGAGCTCGCACGACATGGTCGCCCGCGCGCGCCGGGCGATCGGCGTGCGGCGCGTCGGCCATGCCGGAACGCTCGATCCGTTCGCGACGGGACTGCTGATCGTTCTCGTCGGACGCGCGACACGGCTCGCGCGGTTCTTCGTGGCGCTGCCGAAGACCTACGAGGTCGTCGTACGTCTTGGTGCGACCTCGACGACCGGGGATCCCGAGGGAGAGATCGTCGAGACCGGGGTGGTGCCCGAGACCCTGGTGTTGCCGCGCGGGGTGCTGCGCCAGCGCCCGCCGGCGTACTCGGCCGTGAAGGTCGACGGTGAGCGGGCCTATGCGCGGGCGCGGCGCGGCGAGGCTGTCGAGACGGCCGAGCGCGAGGTGACGGTGCACGAGGCCACCGAGCGCTGGCGCGAGGGCGACCGAGCCGGGCTTCGCTTCGTCTGTTCCTCGGGCACCTACGTGCGCTCGCTGGTGGCCGATCTCGGCGACGCCTACTGCCTGGAGCTGCGCCGCACCGCGATCGGCCCGTTCTCGGTGGCGGGAGCCTGGCCCGGCGAGGGGGTGGCGGCCGTCGTGGCGGTCGCCGAGGCGTGGGCGCGATTTGGCAGCGTGCTCGCGCTCGACGAAGCGCAGGCGCGGGCGATCGGCCACGGCCGCGGGATCCCCGGGCGCGGCGTGGAGGGTCACGCCCTGCTCGTCGACGCCTCCGGGACGGCCGTGGCGGTGGCCAGCGAGCAGGCCGGTGAGCTGCGGATCGAGGTCGGGTTGCGCGGCTGAGCGAGCCCGGCGAGCACGCGCGAGCGCCGGCGGCTCACAGGCACGGGTCGCTGCCGTGGATCTCGACCGTGTTGCGGTCCTCGTTGCCGGCGCCGTCACGTGCGCGAACGACGAAGTAGAAGTTGCCGTGCGAGGGCAGCCCCGGTGTCCGGAACGTCGTGGCTCCCGGCGCGCTCGTCCACGTGGGTGCCGCGAAGCTCTCGCCGCCGGGCGTGGAGGCGAGGTAGATCTCATAGACGATCCGCGAGCTCGGCGACACGTTGTCGCTCGCCGCCTGCCAGCTCAGGCTGAACGGCGTGGTCTCGCCGGGGCGCTGCGGCCCCGGGGTGCATGCGAACGCGCGCTGCAGGCCGCCGAAGCTCGGCGGCGTCCGGTCGGCCGACGGCGGCGGCGCGGCGCCCGCGCCGCGCACCGCGAACGAGAAGCGGCCGATCGTGCCGAGCAGCGCCACGAACGCCGGACAGGCCAGTCCGGGGCGGCACACCGGGCCGGCGAGCTCCTCGACCTGCCCGCGGTAGGTGCCGACGCACCAGCGACCGGCGTGGCGGTGCGGGTCGAGCCGCACGAGGACGCGCGACCCCCGCTCCGCGGCGGGGACGTTGGCGTCGAGGGTGCTCAGGCAGCCGCTGCGGCCGGCCGCCGGCGCGACCGCGGCGCTGATCAGGTCGAAGCGCCGCAGCGAGCCGACGACGCCGGTTCGCTCGGGGGCGCGGAAGCTCACCGAGAACACCGTGCGCGGGCCGCCCGCCGTCGGGCTCACGTGGATCGGGGCGGTCGGGACGGCCGTCGCAGCGGACGCGACGGCCACGCCGGCGAGCGCCAACGACACCACTACCGCGGAAACGACGCGCACGACATCCTCGAGTGTACGCGGCGATCGGCGCCGGTGCCGGCCATCGTCGCGGTCGGCGCCGGCGGCCGAGTCCCGCCGGCGCCGACTACGCTTCGTCGCGATGCGCCTCAGCGAGTACACCGACGCGGCGCCGGGCCCGGCGCGCGCGATCGCGGTCGGGACCTTCGACGGCGTGCACCTCGGCCACCGCGACGTGATCGGCGACGCCGACACGGTACTGACGTTCGAGCCGCACCCGGTCGCGGTCGTCGCGCCGTCACACATGCCGAAGCTGCTGACCCCGCTCGCCGTCAAGGCGGAGGTCATCGCGTCGCTCGGCGTGGCGGAGCTGATCGTGATCCGCTTCGACGCGGCCTTCGCCGCGCGCACGGCGGCGCAGTTCATCGACGACGTGCTCGTCGAGCGTCTGACGGCGCGCGTGGTGTCGGTCGGCGAGAACTTCCGCTTCGGCGCCGGCGCCCAGGGCGACGCCACGCTGCTCGCGGCGGACGGGCGTTTCGAGGCACGCGTCGTCGCGCTGCGCGAGGTCGACGGGGAGATCGTCTCCTCGAGCCAGATCCGCTCGCTGATCGCCGCCGGCGAGGTGGCGCGGGCCGCGGTGCTGCTCGGCGAGCCGTTCGAGCTGCGCTCGGAGGTCGTGGCCGGCGATCGACGCGGGCGCGAGCTGGGCTTCCCGACGGCCAACCTGGTCCCGCCCGACGGCGTCGTGTGCCCGGGGCACGGTGTGTACGCGTGCCTGGCCAACGGCACGCCGGCGGCCGTCTCGATCGGCGTGCGCCCGACCTTCGGCACCGGCCGGGCGGAGCTGATCGAGGCGTTCCTGATCGACTTCGACGGCGACCTCTACGGCACCGAGCTGCGCCTGCGCTTCCTCCAGCGGCTGCGCGGCGAACGCCGATTCGAAAGCGTCGCCGCGCTCGTCGAGGAGATGCGCCGCGACGTCGAGCGAACCCGAGCGATCTGCGACGTCTGCTAGCCTTCACGGCCGTCGATGACCCTGACAACCGAACGCAAGCGCGAGCTCACCGCGCAATACGGCGCCAACGAGCTCGACACCGGCAACGTCAAGGTCCAGATCGCCCAGCTCACCGAGCGGATCAACCAGCTGACGGAGCATCTGCGCGAGCACAAGCGCGACCACCACTCGCGGCGCGGGCTGCTGATGCTCGTGGGCAGCCGGCGGCGCTTCCTGAACTACCTGCAGCGCAACGACCTCGAGGGCTACCGCGAGCTGCTGAAGGCGCTCGGCCTGCGCCGTTGAGCGTCATCGCGGCGGGAACGCCGGTCCCCGAGTTCACGCTGAACAGCGAGGATGGCGAGACCTTCACGCGCGAGGATCTGCTGGGCAAGACGAGCGTCCTGGTCTTCTACCCGTTCGCCTTCAGCCCGGTCTGCAACGACCAACTGACGCTCTACGAAGAGGTGCTCGACGAGCTCGCGGCGCGCGGCGCGACGCTCTACGCGATCTCGACCGACGCCCGCTGGTCGCAGGCGGCGTTCAAGGAGAAGCTCGGCAGCTCGATCCGCCAGCTCAGCGACTTCGAGCCCAAGGGCGCGACCGCGCGGGCGTTCGGCGTGCTGAACGACGGCGGCTTCACGCAGCGGGCGCTGGTCATCGTCGATCCCGACGGCGTCGTGAAGTGGAGCTATCAGGCGCCGAGCCCGGGCGATCTGCCGGGCGCCAACCTGATCTTCGACGGGCTGGCCTCCTAGACGCGCGCGACTGGGATCCGCGACTGGCGTCCGGCGGCGACGGCGAGCAGGCGCCCGGTAGCCTAGGTGCGTGAGCGATCTGCGCAGCGCGCCGGCTCCCGCGCTGACCGACGAGGACCACGTGCGCGGCGATCTGGCGGCGCCGCTGGTCATCTTCTACGGCGACTACACCTGCGCGCGCTGCGCGCTGACCCACGCCCGCCTCGCCACCGCGCCGGTGCGCGTGGCGTTTCGCCACTTCGCGATCGCGGCGAAGCATCCGCGGGCGGTGCCGCTGGCGTGCGCCGCCGAAGCGGCGGCGCGCCAGGGACGCTTCTGGCAGTTCCACGATGCGCTGTTCGCCGATCCGGGGCGCAGCGACGATCCGCACCTGTGGGCGCACGCGACCGCCCTCGGGCTCGATCTCGACCGGTTCGAGCGCGAACGGCGCGAGCCGGAGGTCGCGGCCCGGGTGTCGCAGCACACGCGGGCCGGCATGCGGGCGGGGATCGCGCAGACGCCGACGCTGTTGCACGACGGCAAAATGCTGCCCGGCATCCCCGACGCCAAGCTGATGGCCCGCCTGACCGGGTAGCATCAACGTATTCGGTTCTAAGGAAAAGACCAGCAAGCTCCGCCGACCGAAGGGCGGACAGGAAGGTAACACCATGAGTAGTAACGCTCTCACCCGGCTCTCTGTGGAGATCGCCGGGAGCGAGATTTCGTTCGAGACCGGACGAATCGCAAAGCAGGCCGGCGGGGCCGTCGTGGTCCGCCAGGGCGACACGATGGTCCTCGCGACCGCGACCGCCGGAAACCTCCGCGACACCGATTTTCTGCCGCTCACCGTCGACGTCGAGGAGCGCATGTACGCCGCCGGGAAGATCCCCGGCTCGTTCTTCAAGCGCGAGGGCCGCGCCGGCGAGAAGGGCACGCTGACGGCGCGCATGATCGACCGGCCGATCCGGCCGCTGTTCCCAAAGAGCTGGCGCTACGAGACGCAGATCGTCGCGATCCCGCTGTCGGTGGACCACGTCCACCCCTACGACATCCTCGCGATGAACGGCGCCTCCGCGGCGCTGATGATCTCCGACATCCCGCTGGCGACCCCGGTCGGGGCGGTGCGGATCGGCAAGATCGACGGCAACTTCGTCGTCAATCCGCGCGAGGAGGACCTGCTCGGCGCGAGCGAGCTCGAGCTGACGGTGGCCGGCACCGAGGACGCGATCCTGATGGTCGAGGCCGGCGCCCGGGAGATCCCCGAGGCCGAGATCCTCGACGCGCTCGACATCGCCCACTCGGAGATCAAGAAGCTGTGCGCCCTGCAGCGCGAGCTCGCCGAGAAGGCCGGCAAGCCCAAGCTCCAGGTTGTCGTCCCGCAACTCGATGCCGCGCTGCTTGACGCGATCCGCGCCTCCCACGGCGCGGCGCTCGACGCGGCGACCCAGGTCGAGGACAAGCTCGAGCGCCAGGCGGCGACCAAGGCCGTCGAGACCGCGGTGTTCGAGCAGCACGCCGGCGATCCCGACAGCGAGGGCTACGCCGAACGCCGCGCCCCCGTGGCACTCGCCTTCGACAAGCTCGAGCGCTCGATCATCCGCGAGCGGATCGCGATCCACAAGAAGCGTCCCGACGGGCGCGCGGCGAACGAGATCCGCGATATCGAGATCGAGGTCGGAGTGACCCCGCGCACCCATGGCTCGGCGCTGTTCACGCGCGGCCAGACGCAGGCGCTCAGCGTCGTCGCGCTCGGCACGCTGAAGGAGGAGATGCGACTCGACACGCTCGGCCTCGAGACCAAGAAGTACTACTGGCACCACTACAACTTCCCGCCCTTCTCGGTCGGGGAGGCGGGCCGGCTCGCGGGGCCCAAGCGCCGCGACATCGGCCATGGGGCGCTCGCCGAGCGTGCGCTCGTGCCGGTCGTCCCCTCGATCGAGGACTTCCCCTACAGCATCCGCGTGGTCTCTGACATCTTCGAGTCCAACGGCTCATCCTCGATGGCGTCGGTGTGCGGCAGCTCGCTGTCGCTGATGGACGCCGGCGTGCCGATCGCCCGCCCGGTTGCCGGGATCGCGATGGGCTTGATCAAGGAGGGCGACGACTACGTCGTGCTGACCGACATCGCCGGCGTCGAGGATCACCTCGGCGACATGGACTTCAAGGTCGCCGGCACCGACCGGGGCATCACGGCGCTGCAGATGGACATCAAGATCTCGGGCGTCACCTTCGAGATCCTGCGCGACGCGCTGACCCAGGCCCACGCGGCCCGCACGTTCATCCTTGGCGAGATGGCCAAGGTCATCGCGGCGCCGCGCGAGTCGCTCAGCGTCCACGCCCCGCGGATCGAGAAGGTCAAGATCGACCCCAGCCAGATCGGCATGCTGATCGGCAAGGGTGGCGAGACGATCCGTGGCCTGTGCGAGGAGTACGAGTCCCAGATCGACGTCAACGACGACGGTCAGGTCCTGATCTACTCCGCCAACGGCGAGCTGGCCGACGCGCTCGTCGAGCGCATCCGCACGATGATGAAAGAGGTCGAGATCGGCGACGAGTATCTCGGCAAGGTCGTCAAGACGACGACCTTCGGCGCCTTCATCGAGCTCTCCAAGGGCACCGACGGACTGCTGCACATCTCCAACGTCTCGCCGGGCAACCGCGTCGACACGGTCGAGGAGGTGCTCAGCAAGGGCGACGAGATCACCGTTCGCGTCGTCGAGGTCGACCGTGAGCGCGGTCGGATCGGCGTCCGCCGCAGCGACGATCCCGAGATCGCCGGGAAGTCGACCGAGGAACTGGCGACGCTCCCCGGGACGGGCGGCGGCGGCGGCGGAGACCGTGGCCCGCGACGCCCGCGTGAGGGTGGCGCCCGCAATGGTGCTCCGCGCGGATCCGGCCGTCCGCGCCACCGCGACAGCTAGCGCTGCGAGCCGCACCCCGCACGGTGAGCAACGCGCACGTCATCACGGAGCTTCCGGGTGGCGTGCGCGTGGTCACCGAGCGTGTCCCGGCGGTGCGCTCGGTTGCGCTCGGCTTCTGGATCGGCAGCGGCTCCTGCAGTGAGAGCGACGCGCAGGCGGGGCTCTCCCACCTGCTCGAACACATGCTGTTCCGCGGCACCGAGCGCTACGCCTCGGAGGAGATCGACCAGATCTTCGACGCGATGGGCGCCGAGCTGAACGCCGCGACCGGCAAGGAGATGACCTCGCTGTACGCGCGCGTCCTCGACGAGCATCTCGAGCGCGCATTCGACGTGATCGTGCAGATGGTCGCCGAGCCGACGATGCACGGCCTGGCCGAGGAGCGCGAGGTGGTGCTCGAGGAGATCGCGATGTACGAGGATGATCCGCAGGACCTGATCTTCGACGTCCTCGGCGAGACGATCTTTCCCGACAACCCGCTCGGCCGCGCGACGCTGGGGCGCGCCGAGGTGGTCAGCGCCACGACCCGCGAGGAGCTGCTGTCGTTTCACGGCGAGCGCTACGCGCCGGGCAACATCGTGATCGCCGCCGCGGGCAGCGTCGAGCACGAGCGCATCGTCGCCTGGGCCGGCGACGCCCTGGCGTCGCTGCGCCCCGCGGTGGCGCCCGACCCGGTTGCCCGGCCGGTCGCGCCGGCCAGCGGCGCGGCCAGCACGCGCTTTCGCGTGCGCGACACCGAGCAGTACCACCTGACGCTCGGGGCGATCGGGCTGGCCCGCGAGGATGACCGGCGCTTCGCGCTGCGGGTGCTCGACAGCATCCTCGGCGGCACCTCCTCCTCGCGCCTGTTCCAGGCCGTGCGCGAGCAGCGCGGCCTGGCGTACTCGGTGTTCACCTTCCAGAGCCTGTTCAAGCACACCGGCGAGGTCGGCCTGTACGTCGGCACGCGTCCCGAGAACCTCGCCGAGGTCTGCGAGGTCCTCGCCGTCGAGCTGGAGCGGATCCGCGAGGAGCCGGTCAGCGCGGAGGAGCTCGAGCGCGCCAAGGAGAACGTCAAGGGCCGGATCGTGCTCGCGCTGGAGTCGACCTCGGCGCGGATGGACCGTCTCGGCTCAGCGGTGCTGGCCGGCATGCCGATCCTCGAGCTCGACGAGACGATCGCGCGCATCGAAGCCGTCGATGACGAGCAGGTGGGGGCGCTCGCCGCCGAGCTGCTCGTCCCCGAGCGGCTCTGTGCGGCGGCGATCGGTCCGGACGAGGACGTCTTTCGCGCGGCGATCGCGCCGCTGATGCCGGCGCTTGCCGAAGCACCGTGATCCGGGTCGGTGTCGCCGGTGCGGCGGGGCGGATGGGCGTCACGGTGTGCGCCGCGATCGCCGCCGCCGATGACCTGGAGCTCAGCGGACGCGCCGACCCGCAGCTCGGCGTGTCGCTGGCCGAGATCCTCGGCGACTGCGAGGTCGTCGTCGACTTCACCGAGCCGAATGTCGCGCTCGACAACGCGCTGGCCTGCCTGGGCGCCGGCGTGCACGTCGTGGTCGGGACGACCGGCTTCGACGTCGCGGCGCTCGAGGGGGTGGGCGGCGCGAACGCCTTCGTCGCCCCCAACTTCGCGATCGGGGCGGTGCTGATGATGACCTTCGCCGCGCAGGCGGCCAGGCACATGGCCGCCGCGGAGATCATCGAGCTCCATCGTGCCGGCAAGCTCGACGCGCCGAGCGGGACAGCGGCCCGCACCGCCGAGCTGATGGCGGCGGCGAGCGGCCGGGCCGCGCCGCCGATCCACTCGGTCCGCCTGCCCGGGCTCGTCGCCCATCAGGAGGTGATCCTCGGCGATGTCGGGCAGACGCTGACCATTCGCCACGATTCGCTCGAGCGCGAGTCGTTCATGCCGGGCGTGCTGCTCGCGGTGCGGCGCGTCGCCTCGCTCGAGCGCTCGCCGGTGGTCGGGCTCGAGCACCTGCTGTTCGGGGACTGAGCGCAATTCGCCGCGCGATCGCTCCGCAGGTCGGCCTCGCGGCGCGCCTGAGATACTGAGCGCAGAATGTCCGATCTCGGCACCGTCATCACCGCCATCGTCACCCCGTTCGACGAGCGGCTGGACGTCGACGAGGACGCCTTCGTCTCGCTGCTGCACCATCTCGCCGCCAACGGCTCCGACGGATTCGTCGTCTGCGGCACGACGGGCGAGGCCTCGACCCTGAGCGATGACGAGCAGCTCGCGCTGATCGAGCTCGCGGTCCGCGAACGCCCCAGCGGTGTCAGCATCATCGCGGGCGCCGGATCCAACGACACGCGCCACGCGGTGCATCTCACCGAGCGCGCCAGCGAGATCGGCGTCGACGCGGTGCTCTCGGTCACGCCGTACTACAACCGGCCGAGCCGCCGCGGCATCCTCGGCCACTTCGGGGCCGTCGCGGCCGCCAGCGGCGTGCCGGTGATCCTCTACAACATCCCCCAGCGCACCGGCACCGACATGCCGAACGACCTGCTGGCGCGGCTCGCGCAGATCGAGCGCCTCGACTTCGTCAAGCAGAGCAACGAGGCGAACCTCGCGCCGGTCGACGGCCTGCGGGTCTACGCCGGCAACGACGACTTGTTCGCGCGCACGCTGGACATGGGGGAGGCCGGCGGGATTCTCGTGGCCAGCCATCTGGTCGGCCCGCAGATGCGCCGGATGGTCGATGAGCCGGAGAACCGGGCGTCGATCGACGCGTCGCTGCAGGACGTCTACAAGACGCTGTTCCTGACCGCGAGCCCGACGTGCACGAAGGCGGCGCTGGCGCTGCTCGGCCATCGCGTCGGCGGCCTGCGTCTGCCGATGGTCGAGGCCGACGACGCCGAGCGCGAAGCGGTCCACGCGATGCTCGTCCGCCACGACCTGCTGGGACATGTGACCGCGTGAGCGCATTGCGAGTGCTGCCGCTCGGTGGCCTGGGGGAGATCGGCAAGAACATGACGGTCGTCGAGTACGAGGACCGCATCGTCGTCGTCGACGTCGGCCTGCGCTTCCCGACACCGGAGATGGTCGGGATCGACCTGGTGCTGCCGGACTTCTCCTATCTGCGCGGGCGGGTCAAGGACATCGAGGCGATCGTCGTCACCCACGGCCACGAGGATCACCTCGGCGCGCTGCCGTGGGTCCTGCGCGAGCTCGGCGCCGCCGACGCGCCGCCGGTCTACGGCAGGCCGCTGACGATGGCGATGGCTCGCTCCAAGCTCGAGGAGCACAAGCTGCGCGAAGTCAAGCTGACCGATCTCGAGGACGGCGAGGAGGTCGACCTCGGCCCGTTCTCGCTCGAGTTGATTCACATGACCCATTCGATCCCCGACGCCAGCGCGGTCGCGCTGACGAGCGAGCTCGGCACGATCCTCGTCACCGGCGACTACAAGTTCGATCAGACGCCGGTTGACGGGCCGGCCGCGGACATGGCCCGACTGGCGCAGCTCGGCGCCGAGGGCGTCCTGCTGCTGTGCGGCGACTCGACCAACGCCGATCGCCCCGGCTTCTCGTCGTCGGAGTCGGTCGTCGGCCCCCACCTCGAGGAGGTCTTCGCACGCGCGCCTGGGCGGGTGATCGTGACGAGCTTCGCGTCCAACATCCACCGCGTCCAGCAGGTGATCGACGCCGCCGCCGCGCTCGGACGCAAGGTCGCCCTGGTCGGGCGCTCGATGCGCAAGAACGTCACCATCGCCGGCCAGCTCGGCCACATCGAGGTGCCCGCCGGGCTGATCGTCACGCCCCGCGAGATCGACGATTTCCCCGATGACCGGATGGTCGTGCTGTCGACCGGCTCGCAGGGCGAACCGCTCTCGGCGCTGCGTCGCATGGCCTATCGCGACCACCCGCAGGTCAAGCTGCACGACGGCGACACGGTCGTCTTCTCGGCGACCCCGATCCCCGGCAACGAGCGCGCGGTCAACGACACGATCGACCGCCTGTACCACATCGGCTGCGAGGTGATCACCACGCGCGACGCGCCGATCCACGCCTCGGGGCATGGCTACACCGAGGAAATCAAGCTGATGCTCAACCTCACCAAGCCACGCTACGTGATGCCGTTTCACGGCGACTACAAGCGCATCCAGCTCCACCGCCGGCTGGCGGAATCGGTCGGGATCGCCACCGAGGCGATCTTCTGCGCCGAGAATGGCGACGTGCTCGAGCTCGACGCGCGCGGCGCCCGCTTCGGCAAGCCGGAGCGCGCCGGGATGATCTTCGTCGACGGGGTCGACATCGGCGACGTCGCGGACGCGGCGCTGCGCGACCGCCGGATGCTCTCGGCCGACGGCATCTTCATCGTCGTCGCGACGATCTCCGAGCAGGACGGCGGCTCGGTCGCCGATCCCGAGGTGATCTTCCGTGGCGTCGCGTTCCTCGACGAGGCCGGCCAGCTGATCGACGAGATCAAGGACACCGTCGAGGACTCGCTGGAGCGGGCGGCCGGCGAGGGCGTGCGCGACGTCGGGCACCTGCAGCAGCTGCTGCACGACCACCTCGGCGCGCTGATCTACGAGCGGCTCAAGCGCCGGCCGATGGTGCTGCCCGTCGTCGTCGAGGTTTAGGGGCTTCGCCCCGGCTTCCGCCGGGTGCTGCGCCGGGCTGAGGCGTGCGTCAGGCGACGACCGTTTGCTGCTCGACCGACGCGGCGATCGGCGCCGGAGGCAGGCGGACGGTGAAGCGCGCTCCCCCGTGCGGGGAGTCATCGACGCTGACGGTGCCGCCGTGGGCCTGCGTGACGGCGGCGACGATCGCCAGGCCGAGCCCGAAGGAGCCGCCGCGGTCGCCGCGGCCCCGGACGAAGCGCGCGAACAGCTCGGGGCGCAGCTCGGACGGGATGCCCGGGCCGTCGTCGGCCACGACCAGCTCTGCCGAGCCGTCCGGAAGCGGCCGCGTGCTCGCGGTGATATGGGTGCCGGGCGGTGTGTGGCGCAGCGCGTTCTCGATCAGGTTGGTGGCCACGCGCTGCAGGTCGTCGCGATTGCCGCTGACCGGCGTCGGCGCCGTGTCGAGCTCGAGCACGTGGTCGCCGCTCGAGGGCTCGAGCTCGCTCGCCGCCTCGATCACGACAGTGGCGAGGTCGAACGGCTCCCGCAGCGGCGCGTGACCGGCGTCGGCGCGCGCCAGCAGCAGCAGGTCGCCGACCAGGCGACGCATCCGGTTCGTCGAGCGCAGGGCCGAATTCGCCGTCTCGCGGTCGGCGCCGTCGAGTGACTCGACGAGCAGTTCGAGGTTGGCGAGGACGCTGGTCAGCGGCGTGCGCAGCTCGTGCGAGGCGTCGGCGACGAAGGCTCGCTGGCGCTCGAGCATCGACTCGGTCTCGTTGCGCGCCTCGCTGAGCGAGGCGAGCATGCCGCTGAGCGTGCGGGAGAGCTCGGCGACCTCGTCATCGGCGATCGGCTCGGGGAGGGTGTGGTCGGGGTTGCCCGTGCGCTCGATTTCGCTCGCGGCCGCGGTGAGGCCGGCGATCGGCGCGATGGCGCGGCGCGCCACGAACGCGCCGGCCGCGAATGCGAGTCCGGTGCCGATCAGCACGCCGAGCAGGAGGACGAGCTCGAGACTGGCAATCTCGCCGGCGAGCGGCGCGACGGGCAGGCCGTATTCCACGATCACCTGGTCGGTTCCACCTGGCCCGAAGGCGACGTTCACGGTCGAGACGCGATAGCCGTTGATCTCCGAGACCGGGTTCACCGGGTTCCCGAGATACGGGGCGCCCGATGTGGCGGCCAGCGACGTTCCGTCCTCGGTGGAGATGCGGGCTGCCGCGCCGGTGACGCTTGCGTAGCTTGCGAAATTCGTGAGCCCACCGATGCCGCCTCCGCCGCGGAGGTCGGGGTGGAGCAGATTCGAGATGTTGACGGCCTGGGTGGTCACCTGCGCGTTGAAGTCTGAGCGCAACCGACTCGCCGTCACCATGCCCACAGTCACGGCGACGACGCTCAAGATGACGAAGACAACGATCGCCACGCTGGCCGCCAGCCGCAAGCGGATCGGCAGCCGCGACAGCTGCGTCCGCGTACCGTGCCTAAGCCCGGAGAACGTAGCCGGCTCCGCGAATCGTGTGCAGCAGCCGCGGTTCCGCGGCGGCCTCGAGCTTGCGGCGCAGGTTCGAGACGAAGACCTCGATCGTGTTCGTCGTCGAGAAGGGGTCGTAGCCCCACACCTC
>DATLQS010000075.1:0-4821 GCA_035535075.1 Solirubrobacteraceae bacterium | reverse complement strand
GGCGCGGATCTTGGTCAGCTCCTCGTCGATGAGCCGCTCGACCAGTTCCCTGGTCACCACCTGGCCGTCGTCCAGCGCGATGTCGTTGTGGATCCACTGCCAGACCTGGGACCGGGAGATCTCCGCGGTGGCCGCGTCCTCCATCAGGTTGAAGATGGCCACCGCGCCGTTTCCGCCCAGCCAGGTGGCCAGGTACTGGATCCCGACGCTGATGTCGTTGCGCAGCCCGGCCTCGGTGGTCACGCCCGGCGTCTTGCTCACCGCGAGCAGGTCCTGCGCGCTGACCTGGACGTCCTCGCGGGTCCTGCTGATCTGGTTCGGGTTCGACCCGAGCACCGCGTCGAACACCTCCATGCAGATCGGCACCAGGTCGGGGTGCGCCACCCAGGAGCCGTCAAAGCCGTCGCCGGACTCGCGCAGCTTGTCGTCGCGGACCTTGGCCAGCGCCACCTCGTTGACCTCCGGGTCGCGCCGGTTCGGGATGAACGCGGCCATCCCGCCCATGGCGTGCGCGCCGCGCCGGTGGCAGGTCTTGACCAGCAGCTCAGTGTAGGAGCGCATGAACGGGGCGGTCATGGTCACCGCGTTCCGCTCCGGCAGGACGAACTCCCGGCCCCGGGTGCGGAACTTCTTGATCATGCTGAACAGGTAGTCCCAGCGGCCCGCGTTCAGCCCGGTGGCGTGCGGTCCGAGCTCGTGGAGGATCTCGTCCATCTCGAAGGCGGCGAGGATCGTCTCGATCAGGACGGTCGCGCGGATCGTCCCGCGCGCGATCCCCAGCTCGTCCTGGGCGCGCTCGAAGACGCGGTTCCACAGCCGCGCCTCGAGGTGCGACTCGAGCTTCGGCAGATAGAAGTACGGGCCGCTGCCCGCCGCCCGCAGCTGCGCGTGGTTGCGCAGCAGGTACAGGCCGAAGTCGAACAGCGACGCCGAGATCGGCTGCCCGTCGACCTCGAAGTGGCGTTCCAGCAGATGCCAGCCCCGCGGGCGCACCAGCAGCGTCGCGACCTCGTCGTTCAGCGCGTAGGACTTCTCCGGCGTCTGCAGCGTGATCGTGCGGGCGATCGCGTCCGAGAGGTTGCGCTGGCCGTCGATCATGTTCTGCCAGGTCGGCGAGTTGGAGTCCTCGAAGTCGGACATGAACACCCGCGCGCCCGAGTTCAGCGCGTTGATGACCATCTTGCGATCGGTCGGGCCGGTGATCTCGACGCGGCGGTCGGCGAGATCGGCGGGCGCCGGCGGCACCGACCAGTCGCCGTCGCGCACCGCGGCGGTCTGCGGCAGGAAGTCCGGCAGCTCGCCGTCGCGCAGGCGCCGCGCGCGGGCGTGGCGGGCGGCGAGCAGCTCCTCGCGCTCGCCGGCGAACTCGCGGCCCAGCAGCGCCAGGAACTCGATCGCATCGGGCGTCAGAACGTCGTCGGTGTTCACTGGCGGGCCTCCTCGAGCAGGCGGTTGGCGTCGACGCCGCGGATCGAGGCGTCGAGCAGTTCGATCGGGTGAAAGGCCGGGAGCGGGCGTCCGTGGCGACGCAGCGCCGCGCTGACCTGGACCAGGCAGCCGGGGTTTGCGCTGGCGTAGGCGTCGGCGCCGGTGGCGAGCACGCGCTCGGCCTTGCGGTCGCCGAGCTCGCCGGCGGCCTGCGGCTGGACGAGGTTGTAGATGCCGGCGCTGCCGCAGCAGAGATCCTGCTCCGCCGGCTCGAGCAGCCGCAGACCGGGAATCGAGGCGAGCATCGCGCGCGGCTGATCGACGATCCGCTGGGCATGGCGGAGGTGGCAGGAGTCCTGGAAGGCGACCGAGATCTCCAGCGGGTGACGCTCGGCGCGCGCGACGGTCAACAGCTCGGAGACGTCGACGACGTTGGCGATGCCGTGGTCCTTGAGGTGCGAGCCGCAGCCGGCGGCGTTGGTGACGACGTGGTCGTAGCCGGCGAGCGCCGACTCGAGCGTCCGGGCCCGCGCGATTCCCTGATCGAGGCGGCCGGCGTGGGCGTGCAGCGCGCCGCAGCACTGCTGCGCCCGGGGGACGTGCACGTCGAAGCCCTCGGCCGCCAGCACCCGCGCGGTCGCGCTGTTGACGTCGCCGAACACGACGCTCTGCACGCAGCCGGCGACGAGCGCCACGCGCGGGCCGCTCCCGGGCAGGTGCACGGGCGGCCAGCCGGGCGAGGACCACGGCGGCGCGAGACGCTTCAGCGTCGCCAGCGGGCCCGGCGCGGGCAGCCGGCGCAGCGCGAGCGCGGCCCGCAGCCGACGGCGGTGGGGGAGCACGGCGAACATCGCCGAGCGCAGCAGCCGTTCGGAGAGCGAACGGCGGTGGCGGCGCTCGACCTCGACGCGCGTCAGCTCGATCAGCCGGTCGTACTGGACCCCCGACGGGCACGCCGTGACGCACGCCATGCAGCCCAGGCAGCGATCGAAGTGCTCGGCGACGGTGTCGGTCAGCTGCAGGCTGCCGTCCTCGAGCGCGCCCATCAGGTGGATCCGTCCACGCGGCGAGTCCATCTCCTCGTGCCACAGCACATAGGTCGGGCAGCTCGGCAGGCAGAAGCCGCAGTGCACGCAGTCGGCGATCAGCTCGGCGTCCACATCGCCTCCACGACGCGCTCGGCCAGCGGGCTCCAGCTCGGCGGCGCGTCCAGCGTGTAGGCCACGCGCGGGCCGGGCCGCACCAGCGGAGCCGGCTCGCCGCCTGCCCCCCGTGACGGGGGGTCCCAGCGCCGGCGCCCCGTCAGCGTCTGCTGCAGCGCGCGAATCTCCGCCCAGCGATCGGCCTCCTCACCGCCGAGCGCGGCGAGCTGGGCGTCGACCGATCGCCGTGAGCCCTCGAACAGCACGTGCAGCTCGCCGCCACCCGCATCCCCAGACTCGAGCAGGTCGACGGCGCTCGGCACGAGCTGCGAGCGGTGCAGCTCGAGCCAGCGCGCGCCGTCGACCACGACGCTGCGCGCCGCGATCGGCAGCGGGTGCAGCCGCAGCGCGAGCCGCTCGACGCTGCCGAGGCGCCCGCGCGAGCCACAGAACAGCTTGCCGAGGTCGTAGCCGGCGACGTTCTTGACGACCTTGCCGCCCGAGTTCGCCCGCAGGCCGTCGGCGAGCACGACGGTCACCCCGAGGATCAGATCGCGCATCGTCCCGAAGCGATGGCGAAGCGGCCCGGAGAGATCCTCGAGCAGGCACTCGCCGATCGTCGGATCCCCCGGCGGGTCAAGCGAGAGCCGCTGGCCGTGCTCGGCGAGCAGCGCCCCCAGCTCGCCGAGCCGCATCCCGCCCTCGACGACGACGGTCAGGTCGCCGGGCTCGTACTCGACGATCCCCGCGCCGTGCCCCCGCGGCCCGGCGTCCACGCGAGAACCCTCAGAAGCGCTCAACGAGGCCCGCCCGCTCGAGGGGATGGGCGCGATAGGGCCCGGGGATCTCGCCGCACAGCCGCGGCGTCGGGAACACCTTGCCCGGGTTGGCCAGGCCGCGCGGGTCAAACGCGGCCCGCAGCCGCGCCATCGCCGCCAGATCGGTCGCGTTGAAGAGCAGCGGCATCGAGCAGGCCTTGTCGGTGCCGACGCCGTGCTCGCCGGTGATCGAGCCGCCCGCGTCGATGCACGCTTCGAGGATCTGCTCCGCCAGCGCCTGTGCGCGCCCCGCCTCGCCGGCCACGCGGGAGTCGTAGAGGACCAACGGGTGCAGGTTGCCGTCACCCGCGTGAAAGACGTTGCCGACCCGCAGCCCACCGGCCGCCGAGAGCTCGGTGATGCGCCGCAGCACCGCCGGCAGCTTGGTCCGCGGCACGACGCCGTCCTGGACGTAGTAGTCGGGGCTGATCCGCCCCATCGCGGCAAACGCCGCCTTGCGCCCGCGCCAGATTCGCGCGCGCTCGTCGCCCTCGGCCGCCACCCGGTGCTCGCGAGCGCCGAGCTCCGCGCAGATCCGCTCGACCGCCTCGAGATCGTCCGCCACCTGCTCGGCGCAGCCGTCCAGCTCGACGATCAGCACCGCGCCGCAGCCCGGCGGATAGTCCGGCCCGAGCGCGGCCTCGGCCGCCTCGATGGCGATCGCGTCCATCATCTCGATCGCCGCCGGGGTGATCCCCGAACCGATGATCCGCGACACCGCCTCGCCGGCCTCGTCGGCGTGCACGAAGCCGGCGAGCAGCGTGCGGACCGCTGCCGGGGCGCGCAGGATCCGCAGCGTCAGCCTGGTCGCGATCCCGAGCGTCCCCTCGGAGCCGACGAACACGCCGAGCAGGTCGGGCCCCTCGTCCCAGACCGACAGCTCGACCAGCTCGCCGTCGGGCAGCACGATCTCCGCCGCCAGCACGTGGTTGACCGTGAAGCCGTACTTCAGGCAGTGCGCGCCGCCCGAGTTCTCGGCGATGTTGCCGCCGATCGTGCAGACCTGCTGCGAGGAGGGATCGGGCGCGTAGTAGAAGCCGTGCTCGGCGACGGCGCGCGTCACGTCGAGGTTCGCGACGCCGGGCTCTACCACGACCTGGCCGCGGTCGAGGTCGATCTTGAGGACCCGCGTCATCCGCGCCAGCGAGATCACGATCCCCTCGGCGACGGGCAGCGCTCCGCCCGACAGCCCCGAGCCCGCCCCGCGCGCGACGAACGGGATGCCGTGGAGGTGGCAGCTGCGCACGACGGCCGAGACCTCCGCCGCGCTGGCGGGCAGCGCGACCAGCGCCGGGACGACGCGGCGGTTCGTCAACCCGTCGCACTCGTAGGTCCGCAGCTGCTCCGGCCGGGTGATCAGCTGGTCCGGTGCGAGCACCGCCTCGAGCTCGCGCACAACGGCCGGATCGAGAGCCGGGGAGGGCATCGAGTGA
>DATLQS010000074.1:0-32565 GCA_035535075.1 Solirubrobacteraceae bacterium | reverse complement strand
CCCGCTCCACCGCCACCACGATCGCCGAAATCGTCAAAGAAATCGCCGCCACCCGAATCACCGAACGCGGCGAAACCCGCGCCGACGACAAAACCTCAGAAGCCGCCATGGAAGACCGCAAAAAAGACGGATACTTCTAAGGTGGACGCACACGCCCAGACGCCGCGCGATCGCGGTCGCCGATGACGCTCGATCTGCTGCGCTTCACGACCGCGGGTTCGGTCGACGACGGCAAGAGCACGCTGATCGGCCGCCTGCTGTTCGACTCCAAGCAGGTCTTCGAGGACCAGCTGGAGCACGTCACCGAGGTTTCGCGCCAGCGTGGCAACAGCGAGGTCGACCTCGCGCTGCTCACCGACGGTCTGCGCGCCGAGCGCGAGCAGGGCATCACGATCGACGTCGCCTACCGCTACTTCACGACCCCGCGGCGTCGCTTCATCATCGCCGACTGTCCCGGCCACCAGCAGTACACCCGCAACATGGTCACCGGCGCATCGACCGCCGACCTGGCGGTGATCCTGCTCGACGCGCGGCGCGGGGTGCTCGAGCAGTCCAAGCGCCACGCCTTCATCAGCGCGCTGCTCGGGATCCCCCACCTCGTCGTCGCGGTCAACAAGATGGATCTTGTCGACTACTCCCAGGAGCGGTTCTCGGAGATCGTCGCCGAGTTCGCGCCGTTCCTCGAGAAGCTCGGCGTCGCCGACTGCCTGCACATCCCGATCTCGGCGCTGCGCGGGGACAACGTCGTCGTGCGCTCCGAGCGCATGCCGTGGTACACCGGCCCGACGCTGCTGGCCCACCTCGAGGAGGTGGAGGTCTCCTACGACCACCCCTACGACGTGCCGGCGCGCTTCCCGGTGCAGTGGGTCGTGCGGACCGGCGGCGCCGACGGCGAGTACCGCGGCTACGCCGGCCAGCTCGCGAGCGGGGCGCTGCGCACCGGCGAGGACGTCGTCGTGCTTCCCGGCGGGCATCGCACGCGAATCGCCGCGATCGACACCTACGAGGGCGAGCTCGAGGAAGCGGTCGCGCCGCTGTCGCTGACGCTGCGTCTCGACGACGATCTCGACGTCGCGCGCGGCGAGCTGATCGCCGGCGCGAGCGAGCAGCCGGTCGTCGCGCGCGAGTTCGACGCCGACATCTGCTGGCTGGCCACCGCGCCACTGCGGGCCGGCGGGCGCTACGCGATCAAGCACACCTCGCGGACCGCGACGGCGATCATCGAGGCACTGCTCGATCGCGTCGATGTGCACACGCTCGAGCGCGAGCCGAAGCCGGACCAGCTCGAGCTGAACGACATCGGCCGGGTCACCGTGCGGACGAGCGTTCCGCTGGTCATCGATCCCTACGCGCGCAACCGGCGCACCGGGAGCTTTGTCCTGATCGACGAGGCGACGAACGCCACCGTCGGTGCGGGAATGATCGCCGCTGAATAAAGTCCCCGCCGGTGTTCTCGAAGGTCCTGGTCGCCAACCGCGGCGAGATCGCGGTTCGAATCATTCGCGCGCTCGAAGAGCTCGGGATCGAGAGCGTCGCGGTCTATTCGGAGCCTGATCGCGACGCGATCCACGTGGCGCGCGCCGACGAGGCCTATCTGCTCGGCGGAGCCGCGCCGGCCGAGAGCTATCTGAACGCCGCGCGGATCCTCGAGGTGGCGCGCGAGTCCGGCGCCGAGGCGATCCATCCCGGATACGGATTCCTCGCCGAGAGCGCGCCCTTCGCCGCGCTCTGCGAGGAACAGGGCATCGTGTTCATCGGACCCCCCGCCTCGGCGATCGAGGCGATGGGCTCGAAGGTTCGCGCTCGCGAGCTGATGGCCCGCGCCGGCGTGCCGATCATCCCGGGCACGACCGCCCCGGTCAAGACGGTCGCCGCGGCTCGCAGGATCATCGCCGCCGAGATCGGCTTCCCGGTCGCCGTGAAGGCGGTCGCCGGCGGCGGCGGCAAGGGCCTTCGCGTCGCCGCGGCCGCCGGTCAGCTGGCCGAGGCATTCGAGGGCGCCGCACGCGAGGGCGAGCGGTTCTTCGGCGACGCGACGGTCTATCTCGAGCGCTACCTGTCCGACCCGCGCCATATCGAGGTGCAGGTGCTCGCCGACGCCCACGGCAACATGCTGCACCTGGGCGAGCGTGATTGCTCGGTCCAGCGTCGCCACCAGAAGCTGATCGAGGAATCGCCGGCGCCGCCGGGGGTCGTCGACGCCGCGCTGCGCGAGCGGATCGGCGCCGCGGCGATCGACGCCGCGCGCGCCGTCGACTACCGCGGCGCGGGGACCGTCGAGGGCCTGCTGGCCGACGGCGAGTACTACTTCCTCGAGATGAACACGCGGGTGCAGGTCGAGCACAGCGTGACCGAGATGACGACCGGGGTCGACATCGTCAAGACCGGCATCCGCGTCGCCGCCGGCGAGGTTCTGCCGCTGCGCCAAGAGGACGTCGTGCTGCGCGGGCATGCCATCGAGTGCCGGATCAACGCCGAGGACGCTGCCCACCGGTTCGTCCCCAGCCCGGGGCGCATCGCCAGCTACCAGGAGCCGTCGGGACCCGGGGTCCGCGTCGACTCCGGCGTGCGCGCCGGCTCCGAGGTCTCGGCGAGCTACGACCCGATGGTGGCCAAGCTGATCGTCTGGGACAGCGACCGCGACGCGGCGACGCGGCGGATGCTGCGCGCGCTGGGCGAGTTCGAGATCACCGGCATCACCACGCTGATCCCGTTCCACGAGCGACTGCTCGCCACCGAGCAGTGGGCGGCGGGCGAGACCTGCCGCGATCTCCTCGAGGACGAAACGTGGCTCTCGGCCGTCCCCGCCGAGCCGGTCACCACCGAGAGCGCATCTGCGCAGGCGGTGGCGCTCGATTACACGATCGAGGTCGGCGGACGGCGCTTCGACGTGCGCGTGATCGGCCCGCCCAACGGCTCGCACGGCGGCCACGCCGCGCCGGCCGGAACACCACGGCCGAAGGCCAGGCGCGCTGCGCGGGCCGCCACCGGTCCCGGCGGCGACGGCGGCGACGTGCTCGCCAGCCCGATGCAGGGGACGGTGCTGAAGATCGCGGTCGAGACCGGCGCGCAGGTCGAAGAGGGCGCCCTGATCGCCATCATCGAGGCGATGAAGATGGAGAACGAGATCACCGCCCACAAGTCCGGCACGGTCAGGGCGCTGCCGATCTCGGTCGGGGCGTCGGTCGCCTCCGGCGACCCTCTCGCGGTGATCGAGTCGTAGCGGTGATCGAGGTCTGGCCCGCGCACCCGCACGAGGCGGCCGAGGTCACCCGGCTGCTGGTCGCGTTCCGCGACTGGCTGGAGTCGGACCGGCCGTCCGACGACGCGTTCGCCGCCTCCGTCGACCGGCTGATCGCTGACCCGGGCACCGAGTTCCTGCTCGGCAGCATCGACCGCGACGGCCCACCGTGCGGCGTCTGCCAACTGCGCTTCCGCCACTCGGTGTGGACGGACTCACCGGATTGCTGGCTCGAGGACCTGTTCGTCGAAGAGCACGCCCGTGGCCAGGGCGTCGGCGGCGCGCTGGTGGCCGCCGCATTCGAGCGTGCCGGCGCGCGCGGCGCGCGGCGGATCGAGCTTGACACCAACGAGCACAACCACGGCGCGATCGCGCTCTACGAGTCGCTCGGTTTCTCCTCCGCGAGCAAGGCCCACGGGAGCCTGACCGGGCGCGATGTGTTCATGGGCCGTCAGCTTCCCTGAGCCGGGCGAGGTTCGCGGCGTGCAGACGGCGCTGCTCGGCGTCACGGCGGCCGGCCGGCAGCGCCGCCGCGGCCGCCCGGCGCTGGCGCAGCGCCTCCAGGTATGCGCGGTCCTCGCCCAGCAGCGCCCGGGCGGCCGGCGCGTCGATCGGGCCGCCGTGGCCGGGGACGACGTGTTCGGCTGCCTCGAGGAACGGCTCGAGGCGCGCCAGGGTCGCGAGGTAGGCGTCGATCGAGGCCTCCGGCGTCGGAATCTCGACGGGCGAGAGATAGTCCCCGCACACCAGGATCCTCGCCCACGGGATCCATATCGCCATCCCGTCGACGGTGTGCCCGTCGGCCGGGTGAAGCTCCAGCTCCGTCTCGCCGAGGCCGCAGTGACCGGGCACCGGCAGCGCCTCGACCGAGCCGAGCGCCAGGGGCGACGGGCGGACCACGTAGTGGCGCTCGTCGAAGTCGCGCAGCTCGCGCTGGGCCGCACCCGGGCGTGCTCTGAGCCGCGCCGCGGTCGTCTCGGCCACGCCGAGCGCGGCGGCGGGAAACGCCAGCCGGCCCAGCAGATGGTCCCAGTCGCCGTGCGTGGCGAGCAACCCGCTGAACGGGAACCGCGCCTGCTCAAGCAGCGCCGGCAGCATCTCGAGCTCGTCGGGAAGCACCGGCGAGTCGATCACGAACGCCTCCGCGCCGCTGCGCACGACGGTGGCGGTGGTGCGCCAGAGGCGGCTCTCGACGACGATCACGTCCGCGTGGACGCCGATCGCGCGCACCGCGGCTAGACCACGCCGAGGAGCTTGGCCGCTTCGCGGAGGTTCGGAACCTCGGCGGTCGGCTTGCGCTGGCCGGCGTCGAGCGTCTCCTTGTGGCGGTTGACCCAGATCACCGGGATCTTCGCCTTCACGCAGGGCTCGACGTCGTGGTAGTAGCTCGACGCCACGTGCACCCAGCCCTTCTTCCCGCCGATCCGGCGAGCGCATTCGTTGAAGTGGGCGAGGTCGGGTTTGTAGGAGCGCACCTGCTGCGCCGTCACGACGAGGTCGAAATCGATCGGGATGTTGCGCCGCGTCTGGCCCAGCAGCTTGTCGTCGATATTCGAGATCAGGCCGAGCCGGTACTTCTTCGCGAGCTTCTCGAGCTGGGCCCGGGTCTCGCGGAAGAGCGTCCAATGCTGGACCGAATCGGGCAGGAATCCCGAGCGGGACGGCTCGAGCGGCCATCCGAGGCGCTTTGAAATCTCGACCGCGGTGCGCCGCAGGACCTCGGCGTACAGCTCGTAGGAGCCGCCCTCGATCTGCTGCGCGATCTCGTGAAACAGCGGTATGACCTCGTCGCGCTCGATCGTGAAGCCGTCGCGGGCGGCCTCGGCCGCGAAGGCGTCCCAGATGCCACTCTCCCAGTCGATCAGGGTTCCGTAGACGTCAAACGTGACGAACGTCGTCTTCGCTGGCAGTGGCATGGACGGGTACAGCTCCTCGCTGACGGGGATGAACCCCAATTATGAACGTCCAATAGAGTCCGCGCCCGCTGATGGATCTGCTCGAGTACCAGGGAAAGCAGCTGTTCGCCCGCCACGGCATCCCCGTGCCGGCGGGAGAGCCCGCGCGCACCGTCGAAGAAGCGGTTGCCGCCGCCAAGCGAATCGGGTTTCCCTGCGCGATCAAGGCGCAGGTCCAGGTCGGCGGGCGCGGCAAGCTCGGAGGCATCAAGTTCGCGGCTGATGAGTCGCAGGCGCGCGAGCACGCCGCCGCGATCCTCGGCATGGACATCAGGGGCCTGGTGGTGCGCGAGCTGTGGATCGAGGGGGCGTCGCAGATCGAGGACGAGTACTACGCCTCGTTCGTGTTCGACCGCGGGGCCAAGGCGCCGCTCGCGCTGTTCTCGACGCGCGGCGGGATGGACATCGAGCAGGTGGCGGAGGAGTCGCCCGAGGCGATCGCCTCGCTCCACATCGACCCGCTGATCGGCTTTCAGCCCTTTCACGGCCGGCGCCTCGCGTTCGGGGCGGGGATCCCCGGCGATCTCGTGCGCCCGGCCGGCGCGTTTCTCGAGCAGCTCTACGCCGTGTTCGTCGCCGAGGAGGCGATGCTCGTCGAGGTCAACCCGCTGATCGTCACCCCGCAGCGAACGCTGGTGGCGCTCGACGCCAAGGTCACCCTCGACGGCAACTCGCTCTACCGCCATCCCGACAACGCCCAGCTGCGCGACCTATCCAGCGAGGACCCGCAGGAGCAGATGGCCAAGGAGCGTGACCTTACCTACGTCAAGCTCGATGGCGACATCGGCATCCTCGGCAACGGCGCCGGCCTGGTGATGTCGACGCTTGACCTCGTCGCGCAGCATGGCGGCGCGCCGGCGAACTTCCTCGACGCCGGCGGCGGCGCGAAGGCCGACGCGATCACCGCCGCGGTCGAGGTGATCGTCTGGGACCCCAACGTCAAGGCCGTGCTGTTCAACATCTTCGGCGGGATCACACGCTGCGACGAGGTCGCGCGCGGACTGATCGAGGCGTTCGAGCAGATCAAGCCGACGATCCCGTTCGTCGTGCGCCTCGACGGGACCAACGGCGAGGAGGGTCGCGCACTGCTCCAGGCGGCCGCGCTGCCGAATGTGCACGCGGCGAGCACGATGGACGAGGCCGCGGCGCGCGTCGTCGAGCTCGCGCATCCGGACGGGCCCCGACGATGAGCGTCATCGTCGATCACGACACACGCTTGTGCGTCTCCGGGATCACGGGCCGCGAGGGCAGCTTCCACTCGCTGCACAACCGCGCCTATGGCACCAACGTGGTCTCCGGCGTGACGCCCGGCAAGGGGGGCCAGGACGTCGAGGGAATCCCCGTGTTCAACACCTTCCACGAAGCGGTCGCCGCCACGGCAGCGAACACGGCGATGATCTTCGTGCCGCCGCCGTTTGCCGCCGACTCGATCCTCGAGGCCGCCGAGTCCGGCATCGCGACGATCATCGCGATCACCGAGGGAATCCCGGCGCACGACGAGTTGCGCGTCTACACCCACCTCCGGCGCACGCCGCAGGTGCGCCTGATCGGCCCCAACTGCCCCGGCGTGCTGTCCCCGGGCAAGGCCAACGTCGGGATCATCCCGGCAGCGTTCTTTCGCCCGGGCAACGTCGGGGTCGTATCCCGCTCGGGGACGCTCACCTACCAGGTCGGCAACGAGTTGGCCCAGCGCGGCTTCGGCAACTCCTCGATCGTCGGCATCGGCGGCGACCCGGTGCCCGGGTCGAGCTTCGTCGACATCATCGACCTCTTCCAGGCCGACCCGGAAACCGAGCTGATCGTGATGAGCGGGGAGATCGGCGGCGACGCCGAGGAAACGGCCGCCGCCCACATCGCGGCGGAGATCACCAAGCCCGTCGTCGCCTACATCGCCGGGTTCACCGCGCCGGCCGGCAAGACGATGGGGCACGCCGGCGCGATCGTCTCCGGCTCGCGCGGCACCGCCGCGGCCAAGGCCGAGGCCCTCGAGGCGGCGGGCGTGCGGGTCGCCAAGACCCCGACGCAGGTCGCCGAGATCGCCGTCGAACTGCTGGGAGGATGAACGGATGGAAGTGACCGGCCTATCGTTCGCGCGCGGCGCGCCCTCGCTGGACATCATCGATGTCGACGGCCTGGCGGCGGCTGCGCAGCGAGCGTTCGCCAATGACCCGGGCGGCATGACCGCCTACGGCACGGCCGTCGGCTACGTCCCGCTGCGTCGCTGGATCGCCGAACGCCACGGCGTCGAGGAAGACCAGGTGCTCGTCACCAACGGCTCGATGCAGGCCGACGCCTTCCTCTTCGACGAGCTGGTCGCCGCCGGAGACGAGGTGATCGTCGAACGACCGAGCTACGACCGGACGCTGCTCGCGCTGCGCCAGCACGGCGCCGCGCTCACGGCGATCCCGATCGAGCCCGACGGGATCAACCTCGAGGGACTCGCGGCAGCGCTCGACGGCGGCGTGCGGCCAAAGCTCGCCCACATCATTCCCAACTTCCACAACCCCGCCGGGTACACGCTGTCGGGGCCCAAGCGCGAGCGCCTGCTCGCGCTGGCGCGCGAGTACGCGTTCACGATCTTCGAGGACGACCCCTACATCCAGCTGCGCTTTCGCGGCGAGACGCTGCCGACGATGTTTTCGCTCGACGGCGGCGAGGGGACCGTCGTCTACGCCTCCTCGTTCTCCAAGACGGTCTGCCCCGGGATTCGCGTCGGCTTCCTGATCGGCCCGCGTGAGCTGATCGCGCGAATCGTGGTGCGGGCGACCAACACCTACATCTCCCCGAGCATGGTCGATGCCGCGATCGTCTACGAGTTCTGCATCTCCGGGGCGATCGAGCGCTCGATCGAACGGGTTCGCGCCGCGCTGGAGCAGCGTGTCGACGCGCTCGCGGCGGCACTGGCGGAGCAGATCCCGGACGCCTCGTTCGTCGTGCCCGACGGCGGCTACTTCCTCTGGGTGAAGCTGCCCGACGGCGTCGAGCCGGCCGCCGTCCTAGGGGCTGCCATGGAGCGCAAGCTGGCACTCGTGAGCGGCGACGACTTCGTGCTCGACGGTGGCTCCGGTGCGGTGCGCCTCGCGTTCTCCGGGGTCACGCCCGAGGAGATCCGCGAGGGCGTCGCGCGGCTCGCGGCGGCGCTGGCAGCGCTCTGAGCGCGTCGTAGGCGCACCCCGGTTCGCCCGCGCGAGCGCGGCGGGCGTTCTCAACATCTTCACGCCCCGGTTACGAGCGGGATACCTGGCGCCCGCGGCCGAGTTCGAGACTCGCGGATGGCCGTGTCCCTACTCGGAGGTGATTCCAGGCGATGAACGCTCATCTTGCAGTCCGGATCGCACGCATCATCAGTCGCAGGACGCCGATCCCCGGATCGCCTGCGCGACGTTGGCGCCGGCGGGTCCTCACGCTCGGCGCCGTCGGACTGGCCGCCTCCGGCGTCCTGTTGGCGAGCATCTTCGCGAGTGCCTCGTCGGCCGGAGCCCCGGGCGCCGGCTGGACTGCGGCGGAACGCGACGGCCTCGGCGTCCGGCCCGGGGCGATCAAGCATGTCTGGCTGATCATCCTCGAGAACAAGTCCTACGACGCGACCTTCACCGGCCTCAACAACAACACCTACCTGTGGCAGACGCTCCCCTCCCAGGGTGTCCTGCTGAAGAACTACTACGGCACGGGTCACTTCAGCCTCGACAACTACGTCTCGCTGGTCAGCGGCCAGGCGACCCAGCCCGACACCCAGGCGGACTGCCCGTTCTACGACCAGTTCGCGGGCAAGATCGACACCTCCGGCTCGCTGTGGACGAACCCGAACTATGGCCAGCTGGTCTCCGCGGCGGGGCCCAACGCGGCGGCCGGCTCCAACGGCTGCGTGTATCCGGCGAGCGTCCCGACGCTGTTCAACCAGCTCGACTCGGCGTCTGTGAGCTGGAAGGGCTACGCCCAGGACCTCGGCAACGCCGACTCGAGCGGGTCGACCCACGACGCCGGCGTGCAGTACTGCGGCGCTCCCTACGCGAGCCCCGGGGCCACGGCCAGCACCGTGCAGGTCAATCCGGGGGGCGCCAACGCGACCGACCAGTATGTCCCCAAGCACTTCCCGTTTCCGTGGTTCGTGTCGCTGCTGCAGTCGGGGGACTGCAACGCCGCGCACATCGCCAACCTGTTCGACCCCGCCAACGGTCTCTACCACGACCTGCAGAGCGAGGCGACGACCCCGGCCTTCAGCTGGATCTCGCCGAACAACTGCAGCGACGCTCATGACGCCGTCTGCCACGGCAACAACCTGTCCGGCGGCTTCTCGGACCCCAACACGCCGAAGCCTCCGCTCAACAACACGGGAGGGCTCTACGCATCCGACCTGTTCCTCGAGCACGTGATTCCCGAGATCGAGGCGTCACCGGCGTTCAAGGACGGCGGGCTCATCGACGTCACCTTCGACGAGGCCTTCCCGCCGTTCACCTACACCGGTAACAGCTTCGCCAACTCGACGGCCGTGTCGCCGAACGCCGCTGCCTCGATCAGCTCCGACTCCGCCGCGGAGACGCTCTTCGGGCATGGCGTGAACGCCGAGCCGGCGGGGCCGAACACGCCGCTGGCCAAGGACTCCGCGGGCAACGAACGTTACCCCGGACCGGGTGACAACGCGTTCGTGGACCGTCCGAGCAGCTGCGTCGCCCAGACCGTTCCGTCGCAACCGTCGGGAACCTGCATCCTCGGCGGCGGCAGCAACGTCCCCGGGGCGCGCACCGACGCCGGGGCGACGGCCGCGGCCAACACCGCCACGATCGCCGACAACGCGGTCGTGGCGACCGACGCCGGCCGCACGGTGACCGGCGCCGGCATCCCGGCGGGCGCGCTCGTCGGCCAGGTCACCGACACGCCGACGATCCCGGCCAGCGCCGCCGACCCGGTCGACGTCGGCTTCTTCACGCTGGTGGACGCCACCGGCAAGGCGCTCGACGCGACGGGCCCGGTGAGCGGAGTCGTCCTCGGAGCCCGCACCCCGAGCACCGACCCGCTGTTCGACGCCACCGACGCCACGACGGGCGGCGGCGACACCGGGAGCGTGCTGATCAGCCCCTACATCAGTCCCGGGACGGTCAGCACCGTCGACTACAACCACTACAGCTGGCTGCGCACGATGGAGGACCTGTTCAACGTCGGCCATGCCTCGCCCGGCCTCGACGGCGAGGGTCACATCGGCTACGCCGCACAGCCCGGCCTCGCACCGTTCGGCCGTGACGTGTTCAACAACCCGGCGGGCGAGCAATAGCAGGGCGGCGGCGGATGGTTGCCGATTCGCAGCCGACATCGCGTGGCGCGAGCCGGGCCTTCGGGCCCGGCTCCTCCCGCCGCGCGCTCGGCCTCATCGCCGCTGCGCTCGCGGTGGCGCTCGCGGTCACCGCCGCCGCGGTGCTGAGCCGGCCCGGCGGCGCGGCCGCCGGCGCCGCGCCGGCCACCGGCTCGACCGCGAAGTACGGGCAGATCCCGGCATGGCTGCCGAAGGCCGCCGTCCCGGTCGGGCGGACCGTCGAGGCGAGCGCCGCCCATCCGTGGCTCGCGATCGAGGGCGACACCGTTTCGGTTCGTCTCGCCCATGCCAGGGTGACGGCGACGACCGTGGGGCCGGCCGTTCCACGCGAGGGCGCCTTCCCGGTGCCCGCGACGAGCCCGTGCGCCTTCACCGTCACGCTGACGGCGGCGTCGGGAGCCGTCCCCGTCAGGGCGCGGGCGTTCACGATCCTCGACGAGCTCGGTCATCTGCACCATCCGCGGGTCATTGCAGCGGGCGGCGGCTCGCCGCCGGCGCGCGTGGCACGCGGGCGGACCGTCACGCTGACCGTGACCGCGGTGCTGCCAACCGGCAACGGGCAGCTGCGGTGGGCCCCCGCCGGCGCCACGCCGGTCGTCTCCTGGGACTTTGACGTCGAGATCGATTGACGATGGTGGCGGCTGGCGGCCGCGCCGCCGCCGCGAAGCTCAGCGCCCGTAGCGTTGCAGCCCGAGCACAAGCTGCTCGGGCAGGGCGACGCGCGGGGGTGGCGAGGGATCGGCGTTCACCGAGACCGTCTCGGCCACGCTGCGCGTGATCGTGGCACTCCGCCCGTCCGCGGCCGCTACGACGATCTCGTCGTCGCCCGAGCGCGCGATCGTCCCTTCGAGGCCCGGCTCCAGGCCGGCCTTGCGCAGGTAGTGCAGCAGATCCTCGGCCTCGTTCTCGAAGCGCAGCACACGGATCGCCGCGCCCTCGCTGACGTCGGCCAGCGGCACGCCGGGAACGCGCGTGCCGACCCGGATCGGGTGACCGTGCGGGCAGGTCGTGGCATCGCCGATCGCGGCGAGCATCCGCTGCTCGAGCACTGGCGACATCGCGTGCTCGAGCCGTTCGGCCTCCTCGTGGACCTCGTCCCACGGTATGCCGAGCACATCCGTCAGGAACCGCTCGATCAGGCGGTGGCGACCGACGATCTCCTCGGCCTGGCGTTCGCCTTCGGCGGTGAAGCTGATCACCTTGTCGGGACCGCGGGTGATCAGCTCGCCGCGCTCGAGGCGACCGATCATCTCGTGGACCGTCGGCGCCGACAGCTGCATCGCTCGCGCGACGTTCGCGCCGGTCATCTGCAGCCCTGCCTCGTAGAGCCAGAACAGCGTTTCGAGGTACTCGCGCTCCGCGCCGGTGAGCTCCGCCGAGGCCATCACCGGTGACTCTAGCGAGCGGCGCTACGCTGCCCGGCGATGCGTTTCGGAATCGAACCCCAACTCGCGCGTGGCGCCTCAGCGCTGCCGGTCGGGCCGGAGTGGTGCTATGAGCAGAAATACGACGGATTTCGCGCGATCGCGTTCGTCGACGGCGACCAGCTGGTGCTCCAGTCGCGCGGCGCCAAGGACCTCACGCGCTACTTCCCCGAGCTCGCGCTCCCGCCGGGACGCTACGTGCTCGACGGCGAGATCGTGATCGACGGCGACGGTCCCGGCCAGGCCTTCGGTGCGCTGCAGCAGCGCATCCATCCTGCCGCCTCGCGCATCGAGCGCCTCGCCCGCGAGCTGCCCGCGTCCTATGTCGCCTTCGACCTGCTCGAGCTCGACGGCCAGGATCTGCTCGACGAGCCATTCGAACGCCGCCGCCAGCGTCTGGAGCAGCTGGCCGGCGTGCGGCGCTCGGAGCTGGTGGCGGATCCGGCCGCGGCACAGCGCTGGCTCGAGCAGACCGAGGGTGTCGTCGCGAAGCGGCTCGACGCGCCCTACGCGGCCGGGAAGCGCACGGCGATGGTCAAGGTCAAGCGGCTGCGCACGATCGACTGCGTGATCGTCGGCTACCGGCCGGGCGTCGACCCTGACACCGTCGGCTCGCTGATCCTCGGGCTGTATCAACCCGACGGGCAGCTGCGGCCGGTCGGACACACCTCGGCGTTATCGGCCAGGCGCAAGCGCGAGCTGCCCGGCGAGCTGGCCGCCTACGAGACCGGTGAGCGCGGGAGCGGCGAGCCGAGCCGCTGGAGCGCCGACCGCGAGCTCGAATGGGTGGCCCTGCGGCCCGAGCTGGTCATCGAGGTCAGCTACGACCACGTCAGCGACGGGCGGATCCGCCACGGTACGAAGATCGTCCGCTGGCGAGACGACAAGCCGCCGGCCGAATGCACGATCGCTCAGCTGCGCTGAGCCCGGCGACCCTTGGCGCGCGAGGGCGCCACACGGGTCGCCTCGTCCGGACCCTTGGGGAAGTTCGGCGGCCACGGCGCATCGGGCAGGCCGGCCGCGGAGTCGCGCGCCGCAAGCTCGAGCAGGCTGTCGAGCGAGCCGGCGTGCTCGTCGATCGTCGCCGACGGATCGCCGCGGTCGCGTAGCCGCCCGGGCACGGTGTCGAGCCGCAGTTCGGCGGGGTCGACGTCCGGCAGCTCGTCCCACTCGACCGGGCAGGACACCCGTGCGTCGGCCACCGCTCGAACCGAGTAGGCCGAGGCGACGGTGCGATCGCGCGCGTTCTGGTTGTAGTCGACGAAGACCCCGACACGCTCCTCCTTCCACCACTTGCTCGTCGCGCGACCGGGCATTCGCCGTTCGACCTCGCGGGCGAGCGCCACCGCCGCGAGGCGAACCTCTTCGAAGCGGCGCTGGGGATGGACCCGCACGTTGACGTGAACGCCGCGCGACCCGGAGGTCTTCGGGAAGCCGACGAGACCGTGCTCGTCGAGCACTTCGCGAACGCACGCGGCGACGGCGCGAACCTCGTCGAAGGACACGCCGGGCGTGGGGTCGAGGTCGATGCGCAGCTCGTCGGGACGGTCGAGGTCGCGCCGCCGGACCGCCCACGGGTTCCAGTCGATGACGCCGAGGTTCACCCCCCAGGCCAGGTGCGCGGCGTCGGAGACGACGAGCTCCCGCGCTGAACGCCCGCTCGGAAACTGCACGGTTGCCGTGGTCAGCCACTCCGGGGCGCCGTCGGGCACGCGCTTCTGAAAGAAGAACTCACCGGTCACGCCGTCGACCCACCGCTTCAGCGTCGTCGGGCGCTCGCGCAGGTGGCGCAGGACCGCCTGCTCGCACTCCAGGTAGTAGTGCACGAGGTCGAGCTTGGTGAAGCCCGGCTCCGGAAAGAACAGCTTTGCCGGGTTGGAGATCCGCACCTCGCGGCCCGCCGCCTCGATCGTGATCGCCTCGGACTTCGCCATCGCCCTGAGAGAATGCCGCACGATGGCCCTCCATGACCGGCCGGTCCTGGTCGCTCCCGACTCCTTCAAGGGGACACTGACCGCCCAGCAGGTCGCCGCGGCGATCGGCCGCGGGCTGGTGCGTGCCGGCCTGCCGGACCCGGATCTCGCTCCCGTCGCCGACGGTGGCGAGGGGACGATGGCGGTGCTGCTCGGCCGGCTCGGCGGCGAGGTCGTCACCGTCGCCGCCAGCGATCCGCTCGGACGCGAGGTCGCGGCCAGCCTGGCGCTGCTCGGCGACGGCTCGAGCGCCCTCGTCGAGGTTGCCGCGGCGAGCGGGCTGGTATTGGTCGCGCCCAGGGACCGTGACGCCGAGGCCGCCTCGAGCGCCGGCACCGGCCAGCTGATCGCCGCCGCCGTCGCGACCGGGGCCGCCCGTGTGCTGGTCGCCGCCGGCGGGAGCGCGACGACGGACGGGGGACGCGGCGCGATCGAGGCGATCACCGACGCCGGAGGCCTCGGCCGAGCCCGCATCACCGTGCTCTGCGACGTGCGGACGCCGTTCGAACAGGCGGCGAGCGTGTTCGGGCCCCAGAAGGGAGCGGACGCGGCGGCGGTCGCCCGGCTGGAGCGGCGCCTGGCGGCGTTCGGCCTGCCGCTCGGGGTGCCGATGACCGGCGCCGCCGGCGGACTCGCCGGCGGGCTGTGGGCGACGTTCGGCGCCGAGCTGGTGGCCGGCGCGCCGTTCGTGCTCGACGCGCTGGACTTCGATCGCCGGATGCTTGCCAGCCGCGCGGTGATCGTCGGCGAGGGCCGGCTCGACGCAACCAGCCTGCAGGGCAAGATCGCCGCGGAGATCGCAACCCGTGCACGCCAGCACGGCGTCCCGGCCCACGCGATCGTCGGCAGCTGCGCGATCGACCGCTTCGACGCCAGGATCCTCGACCTGCAGGAGATTCTCGAGGCCGGCGACGAGACCGCGATCGAGCAGGCCGCCGCGGAGCTCGCCCGCGTCATCTGAGCGCGACCGCTACGCTCGCACGATCACCGAGAACATTGGAGAAGCGTCCGCGCCGGCGCGGCCTGCCGTGCTCAGCCGCGCGCAGGTTTCGCTGCCCGGCGCCCGTCGCGCGGTCGTCATCGGCGCCGGCTCCTTTGGTAGCGCGATCGCCGTGCTGCTCGCCCGCGCGGGAGTCCGCACGACGCTGCAGACGCGCAGCGAGCGCCAGGCGGCGGAGCTGAACGAAAGCCGCGTCAACGAGGCCTACCTGTCCGGCGTCGAGCTGCCCTCGCAGCTGCGCATCGAGCCGGTTTCGAGCGGCGTGTCGCGTGCCGACTTCGTCTTCCTGGCGGTGCCCTCGACCAGCCTCGCCGTGGCGATCGCGAGCCTGCAGACCGCGGGCCTCGGACACCGTGCCGCGGTCGTCTCGCTCTCCAAGGGGCTCGTGCCCCCGGACGGCGAGGCGCCGACCGCCGCGCTGCGCGCCCGCTTCGGGGCGCACCGCGTCGCGTGCATCGGAGGGCCCGCCCACGCGCAGGAGATGGTCCATGCCGGAGCCGGACTGGTCGCCGCCGCCTTCGACGAGGCGCTCGCCGAGGCCCTCGCCGGGATCTTCAACCGCGCCGGCGTCGTCTGTGAGCTCTCCAACGACCCGGTCGGGGTCGAGCTCGCCGGCGTCGCGAAGAACGCCGCGGCGCTTGCCGCCGGAGCGACCGAGGCGCAGGGGCTGAACGCCGCCGGGGCGGCCGCGGGCCACATCTTCGCCGAGGTCTGGCGCTACGCCGAGGCCGCGGGAGCGCGGCCGGAGTCCTTCATCGGCCTCGCCGGCGCGGGCGATCTCGTCGCCACGGCGCTGGCGCCGATGAGCCGCAACCGCCGTGCCGGCGAGCTGCTGGCCGAGGGCGTCGCGCCGGCCGAGATCCAGGCTCGCGTCGCCCAGGCCGTCGAAGCGCTCCAGTCGGTGCCGCTGCTCGCCCACTCGATCGAGCGAGCCGGCTTCAGCGCGCCGGTGACCGGCGGGCTGTCACGGTTGATCGACGGCGAGCTGCCGCTCGCCGACTGGGTCGCGCTGGTCCGCGCCACGGTGCCGCCGCGCGCCCGCTGGCAACGTTCGCGCGGCTTCTGGCAACGCCTGCGCGAACGCCTTACGCGACTGGGGCGCGGCGCTCCGCGAGCGTCGTGATCACGGCCTCGTAGACGCCCGCCCCGTAGCCCGCCTCGGCGACGCGCACGTTCGAATGGGCGCCGAGCGCCTCGCGTATCGTCGGGTCGCGCTCCAGCGCGTTGGCCACCAGCCAGAACACGCCGACGACGCCGGCCACCGCCACGTCCTCGCGCGAGTCGCCGACGGCGACGGTGTCCTCGCGGCGCAACCCGCGCGCCCGCATGTGGCGCGCCACGGCCGCCGCCTTGGAGCCGCCGGCCGGGATCAGGTGGTAGGCGCGCAACTGCCCGAGCGTGTCCGACTGGCGGTGCACGCCGCCGTTGTCGACGAGCCGCAATTGTCCGTGACCGCGCTCGCGGAGCAGTGCGTCGGCCTCCGCGGCATCGATCACGCCGCGGAAGAGGTGCGAGATCTCGCGTCCGCGGTGCCAGGGATCGTGATACTCGAGTCGTCCCGCGTAGTACTCGAGCAGCATCGCCGGCGCCCCCGAGTCTTCGATCTGCTGGTACACGCTGCGCTCGCCCGCGACCAGCTCGCTCAGCCACAGCTGCTCGCCATCCATCTCGAGCACGCAACCGGCCTCGTAGATGAACGCGCGCTGGCCGAGCAGGCGAGCGTCCTCGGCGACCTGGGCACGACGACGGCCGCTCATCAGCACCACTTCGACGTCCGCTCGCAGGCAGGCCTCGACCGCCCGCACCCCGAGCAGCGAGATGGCGCCCTCGCCGTCGTGCAGCAGCGACGCGCCGCGTCCGAGCAGCGTGCCGTCGAGGTCGAGGTAGAGCGCGCCGCTCATCGTGCGCTGACCATCGGCGGACGCTCCGCCAGCGGGGCGTCGAAGGCACGCCCGTCAAGCAGCAGCGGCGCGGCGTCGAGCTCGACCAGGCGCCCCTCGCGTTCCAGGCGCAGGGCCAGGACCTTCAGCACGGCGTATGCCATCGGGCTGAGGTCGAGCAGCGGCTGGTGGCTGTTGTGGTGGGTGTCGAGGTCGACCTGCGCCATCCCGTCGAGCCCGACGCGCTCGAGCACGTCGAGCAGCATCGCGATCTCGACGCCGTAGCCCGTGGCGAAGGGGAGCGTCTCGAGCAGCGAGCGGCGCGCGGCGACCTCGCCGGCCAGCGGCTGGCGCACGCCGGCCAGCTCCGGATAGAAGATCGCCAGCGCCGGGCGCGCGAGCAGGTGGTTGACCCGGCCGCCGCCGTCGGCGAGGGAAACGTCGCCCGCACGGAAGGGACGGCGATAGAACGCCTTGACGAAGTCGATCTCGTCGAACTCGATCAGCGGACCGAGCAGCCCGAGCGCGTAGTGCGTGGAGAACTCGAGCACGTCGGCGTCCAGGAAGCAGACCAGCTCGCCGTCGAGCACGCTGAGCGAGCGCCACATCGCGTCGCCCTTGCCCGCCACCGGCCCGTAGCCCGGCATCAGCCGCGCCTCCGAGAACACGGTCGCGCCCGCGTCGCCGGCAATCCTCGCGGTGGCGTCGGCGGAGTCGCCGTCGATCACGACGAGCTGGTCGATCACGGCGCGATCGCGCAGCCCGGCGAGCGCCTCGACGATCGGACCGACGGTCGCAGCGCAGTCCCGCGCCGGCAGGCAGACCGACACCGACCGCTCGCGCGCCGCCACGAACGCCTCGTCGTAACGGGAATGATGGAAGCTGCGGGCTCGCTGCCAGTGGGCCGGAGAGTCGAAGGGCATCGGCCCCTACTATGGCAACCCGTGAGCGAAGCGGCCGCGAAGATACGCGAGATCGAGCCATGGGCGGCGCTGCTCGACGAGGCCCGGGGCGATCAGCGGCTGGTCGGCGAGGCCTTCGAGCACGCCCGCATGGCGCGCTTCGCCGAGCTGCCCCCGCAGCTGCATCCGGCGCTGCTGGCCAGCCTGCGCGCCGCCGGGATCACCCGCCTGTACAGCCATCAGGCGCACGCGCTCGTGGCGGCGTGGCGGGGGCCGACGATCGTCACCACCGGGACCGCCTCCGGCAAGTCGCTGTGCTTCAACCTGCCCACGCTCGACACGCTCCTGCGCGACGCCAAGGCCCGGGCGCTGTACCTCTACCCGACCAAGGCGCTGGCCCAGGACCAGGCGCGCGCGATCGCCGCGCTCGGCCTCAGCGCGGCGCAGATCCGCCCCGCCATCTACGACGGCGACACCCCGCGCGAGGCGCGCAACGAGGTCCGCCGCAAGGCGAATCTCGTGCTCACCAATCCCGACATGCTCCATCTGGGAATCCTGCCCCACCACGACTCGTGGGCGGCGCTGTTCTCGAATCTCGCCGTGGTGGTCGTCGACGAGGCGCACACCTACCGCGGGGTGTTCGGCTCCCACGTCGCGAACGTGCTGCGCCGGCTGCGCCGGATCGCCGCAGCGTACGGCACCGAGCCGCGGATCCTGCTCGCCTCGGCGACGATCGCCAACCCGCTGGAGCTGGCCGAGCGGCTGACCGGCCTCGAGGACGTGACGCTGATCGACGAGGACGGCTCGCCCTCGGCCGGCCGGCGGATCGCGATCTGGAACCCCCCGGTGACCGATGAGGCGCTCGGCCTGCGCCGCTCGGCGCTCGCCGAAGGCGCCGAGCTGCTCGCCCGGCTGGTCGCCGACGGGGCCAGGACGATCTGCTTCGTGCGCTCGCGCAAGGGCGTCGAGCTGCTCAGCCGGATCACCCGCGACGAGCTCGAGCGTCTCGGCGCCGGCGCGCTCAGCGAGCTGGTGATGCCCTACCGGGCGGGCTACACGCCGGCGCAGCGACGCGAGATCGAGCAGCGGCTGGTGGCCGGCGAGCTGCGCGCCGTGGTGACCACCGATGCGCTCGAGCTCGGCATCGACGTCGGCGCGCTCGACGCCGCGGTCGTCGTCACCTTTCCCGGGACGATCGCCAGCCTGCGCCAGATGTGGGGGCGCGCCGGGCGCCGGCAACGCGGGCTGGCGCTCTACGTCGCCGGCGAGGACGCGCTCGATCAGTTCTTCGCCCGCCACACCGACGACTTCCTCGAACGGCCCGTGGAGTCCGCGATCCTCGACCACGAATCCGAGGAGATCCACCTCGCGCACCTGCTCTGCGCGGCCCACGAGGGTCCGCTCAGCGAACGCGATGGCGAGTTCTTCGGGCCCCGCACCCTCGCCTATCTCGAGCGGCTCGAGGGCCTCGGCGAGCTGCGGGCCAAGGACGGCCAGTTCGTCCTGCGCCGCCGCGAGCGCTACCCGGCGGGCGAGATCTCGCTGCGCTCGTCGTCGCAGCGCTCGTTCGCGATCGTCGACGGCACGAGCGGCGAGGTGCTCGGCACCACCGAGGCGGCGCGGGCGTTCTCGACGCTCCACCCCGGCGCGATCTACCTGCACCTCGGGCGCTCGTTCCACGTCCGCGAGCTGGACCTCGAGACGCGACGGGCGCTCGTCGAACCGTTCGACGAGGACTGGTACACCCAGCCCAAGCGCGAGACCGACACCCAGATCGAACGCCTGCTCGACCGCCGCGAGGCGCTTGGCGTGAACCTGTCGTTCGGTCGCGTGCTGGTCACCGAGACCGTGCTCGCCTACCAGCGCCGGAGACTGTCAGACCACCGCGAGATCGACCTGACCGCGCTCGATCTGCCGGCCACGCGCTTCGCCACGCAGGCGATGTGGTTCGAGCTGGACGCCGGCGTGCTCGGCGGCTTCCCGCCCGAGCTGCTGCTCGGCTCGCTGCATGCCGCGGAGCACGCCCAGATCGCCGTGCTTCCGCTGCTCGCGATGTGCGACCGCTGGGACATCGGCGGGCTCTCGACCAACGCCCACTCCCAGACCGGCGGACCGACGATCTTCATCCACGACGGCCACCCCGGCGGCGTCGGCATCACGCGCATCGCCTTCGCCCAGTTCGAGACGCTGGTCGCTGACGCGCACCGGCTGATCAGCGAGTGCCGCTGCCGCGATGGCTGCCCGTCGTGCGTGCAGTCGCCGAAATGCGGCAACCTCAACGAGCCGCTGTCCAAGGCCGGCGCGCAGGAGCTGCTGGAGCGGCTGCTCGCGGCGTAGCTCTCGCGGCCGGCGCGGGCCGTTACCCGAGCGCCATCTTGCGCAGATCGAGCGCCTCGTCGAGCACGGCGTCGCTGACGCCCTTCTCGCTGGCCACCTCGCGCAGCGGACGACCGGAGCGGGTCGCCTCCTGGACGATCTCGGTGGCCTTGTCGTAGCCGATGTAGGGGTTCAGCGCGGTTGCCACGGCGAGCGTCGAGCCGGCGCTGCGCGCGCAGCCGGCCCGGTTGGCCTGGATGCCCCGAACGCACTTCTCGTTCAGCACGGTCGCCGCGGCGGTCAGCAGCGCGATCGACGACAGCAGGTTGCGCGCGATCAGCGGGACGCGGACGTTGAGCTCGAAGTTGCCCTGCATGCCGCCGATGGTGATCGCCAGGTCGTTGCCGATGACCTGCGCGGCGACCTGCATCACGACCTCGGGGATCACCGGATTGACCTTGCCCGGCATGATCGACGAGCCCTTCTGCAGCTCGGGCAGGAACAGCTCGCCGATGCCGGCGCGTGGGCCCGACCCCATCAGCGCGAGGTCCTGGGCGATCTTGGTCAGCGACACCGCGACCACCTTCAGCGCTCCCGAAAGCTCGACCAGCGCGTCGCGGTTGGCCTGCGCCTCGAACGGATCCTCCGGCGCCGAGATCTTCAGCCCCGTCTGGGCGGCGAGGCGCCGGCGCACCCGGCGGGCGAACTGCGGGTGGGTGTTCAACCCGGTCCCGGTCGCGGTTCCCCCGAGCGGGATCTGCGCGACGCGGCCCAACGCGTCGGCGACGCGCGCGCGGCCGAGCCGGATCTGCGCGGCGTAGCCGGCGAACTCCTGACCGAGGGTGACCGGAACGGCGTCCATCAGGTGTGTCCTGCCCGCCTTGACGATCGTCTCGAAGCGCTTGGCCTTGGCCGTCAGGGCGCGCTCCAGCCCGGCGAGCGCGGGGATCAGGGCCCGCGTCGTCTGCTCGAGCGCGGCGAGGTGAACCGCGGAGGGGAAGACGTCGTTGGAGGACTGCCCGAGGTTGACGTGGTCGTTGGCGTGCACGCCGGCACCGGCGAGCGTGGCGATCACCTCGTTGGCGTTCATGTTCGTCGAGGTGCCCGAGCCGGTCTGGAAGACGTCGATCGGGAACTGCTCGTCGTGGCGGCCGTCGGCGATCGCCGCGGCGGCCTTGGCGATCTTGCGCGCGAGCGAGGGCTTGAGCAGGCCGAGCTCGCCGTTGACCTCGGCGGCTGCGCCCTTGATCCGTCCGAGCCAGTGGATCACCGCCGCCGGCACCGGCTCACCGGAGATCGGGAAGTTCTCGACCGCCTTGCGGGTCTCGCCACCATAGAGAGGTTCTGGGCTCATCACTCGTCCTTTGTTGCGGGGTGCCGCAAACCCTATCCGCAGAACGCCGTCAGCTCGCGGGCCACCCCGACGGGGTCGTCGTAGGCGATCAGGTAGCCGGTGCCGGGCAGGACTCGCAGGATGGCGCCGTCGATCAGCTCGAGTGCCTCCTCGGCCACCGCCAGCGGGTGCAGATGGTCGTCGTCGGCCCACAGCAGCAGCACCGGCATCCGCAGCCCCGGGTACAGGTCGAGCAATTCATGCTGAGCGCCGCTCGGCCAGCGCGCCGCGAAGCGTGCCCAGGAGCGCGCGAGGTTCGCGTTTCCGCCGACGTCGGCGAAGGCGTGGCGCACCAGGTCGCGCGCGCCCGGTGCGCCGCGCGAGGACAGCCGCAGCCCGAGATCGGGCCGGAACAACAGGCGCGCGCCGTGCGAGAGCACGCCGCCGAGCCCCGGGATCGCGCCGGCCCGGGCCGCGATCCGCCAGCCGCGGCGAACCTGCTCGTGCGCCGCGCGCCGGTGCAGCCGGTTCGGCAGGAGAACCAGGCGCGCCGGCGCGATCTCACCGCGCGCCACGGCGTGCAGCAGGATCTCGGCACCGAGCCCGTGACCGCCGATCAGCGGGCGCGGGCCGAGCACCTCGTGGCAGAAGCCCGCGAGCACGTCGGCGAACCAGTCCGGTGTGTAGGGGTGGCGCGGCCGGTCCTCGGAGTCGCCGTGCAGGGGCAGGTCCGGCAGCACCACGCGAAAGCGGTCGGCGAGGCCGTCGACGATCGGCTCCCACTCCTTCCAGGAGAGCATCGCGGAATGCAGCAGCGCAAGCGGCGGGCCGGTCCCCGCCTCGCGGTACGCGACGCGAGCGCCGTCGCGATGGTGGTAGAGCCGCAGCTTCACGCGCGGCCATCGTAGTCTGCGGGCGGTGGAGCGCACCCGCGTCTACGACCGCGAGATCGTCGCCCTGGCGCTGCCGGCGCTTGGCGCACTCGCGGCGGAGCCGCTCTACCTGCTCGCCGACACGGCCATCGTCGGCCATCTCGGGACGACGCAGCTCGCCGCGCTGGCGCTCGCGGCGACCGCGCTGGGTGCCGTGACGACGGTCTTCAACTTCCTCGTCTACGGCACCACGGCGCAGGTGGCGCGGGCCCACGGCGCCGGTGAGCACCGGCGCGCCCACGAGCTCGGCGCCCAGGCGGTGTGGCTCGGCCTGGCCCTCGGCTGCGTCCTCGCCGTCGTGACGCTGGCGCTCGCCGGGCCGGCGATCGCCGTGCTCGCGCGCCCCGGCCACGTCGCCGATCTCGCGGCCCGCTACCTGCGGATCTCGGCCGCCGGCCTGCCGGCCGTCCTGCTCGCGACCGCCGGCCAGGGCTATCTGCGCGGGATCTCGCAACTGCGGCGCCCGCTGGAGATCGTGATTGCCGCCAACGTCGCCAACCTGGTCCTCGAACTGGTCCTCGTCTACGGCCTGCACCTCTCGCTCGACGGGTCGGCGCTCGGCACCGTGATCGCCCAGCTCGGCATGGGCGCCGCGTTCGTCGCGCTGGTGCGGCCGCTGCCTCGTCCCCAGCCGCGGCTGATGCGCGGGCTCGCGCGCGTCGGCACCGAGATCGCGATCCGCACGAGCGCCCTGTATGTGTCGTTCGTCGTTGCCAGCGCCGTGCTCGCCCGGATCGGAAAGGCTTCGCTCGGCGCCCACCAGGTCGCCTTCCAGCTCTACAACCTGCTGGCCCTCGTGCTCGACGCGCTGGCGATCGCCGGGCAGGTGCTGGTCGGACGGATGCTCGGCGCGGGCGACGGCGCCGGAGCCTACGCCGCCGCGCGGCGCCTGGTCACGCTGTCGCTTCTCGGCGGCTGTGCGACCGGTCTCGTGCTGCTGGCGCTGAACGGGCCGCTGCCGCACGTCTTCACCAGCGACCCGCGCGTGATCGACCGGCTCCACGCGATCTGGCTGCTGTTTGCGGCCATGCAGCCGGCGGCCGCCGTCGTCTTCGCGCTCGATGGCGTCCTGATCGGTGCGGGCGACACGCGCTTTCTCGCCGCCGCGATGGTGCTCGCGGCGCTCGTCTTCTACGTGCCGCTGGCGTTGGCGGCGCTGCACTTCCACTGGGGCATCGTCGGTGTCTGGGCGGGCCTGCTCGCCCTCGTCGCGGTGCGTCTGGCGACCAACGCCTGGCGCTTCGCGAGACGGCGATGGATCGTGCTCGGAGTGGTTCGCGGCTGACGCCGCGCGACGCCGCCGCGGGGGCGCCCCGCGGGCTCGGGAGAACCCGCACCTAGAATGCCGACGGTGTTCCGCGCCGTCGACCCCCAGCCGTCGTTTCCGCAACTCGAGCTCGAGGTGCTCGAGCGCTGGCGCGCTCGCGACGTGTTCGCCGAGTCGCTGCGCCGCCGCGAGGGCGCTGAGCAGTGGGTCTTCTACGAGGGTCCACCGACCGCCAACGGCCCGCCGGGCTCCCACCACGTCCTCGCCCGCGTGTTCAAGGACATCTACCCGCGCTACAGGACGATGCGCGGCTACCGCGTCGAGCGCAAGGGGGGCTGGGACTGTCACGGCCTCGCCGTCGAGATCGCGGTCGAGCAGCAGCTCGGCTTCACGAACAAGATGCAGATCGAGGAGTACGGCATCGAGAAGTTCAACCGCCGCTGCAGCGAGTCGGTCTCGGAGTTCCTCGAAGAGTGGAATCGGCTCACCGAGCGGATCGGCTTCTGGCTCGACCTCGACGCGGCCTACCGGACGCTCGACCCCTCGTACATCGAGTCGGTCTGGTGGGCGCTCGAGCAGATCCACGCCAGGGGCCTGCTCTATGAGAGCCACCGCGTCGTGCCCTACTGCCCGCGCTGCGGAACGGCGCTGTCCTCCCACGAGGTCTCGCAGGGCTATCAGGACGTGGAGGACGCCAGCGTCTACGTCAAGCTGCCGCTGCTTGGCTCCGCGCAGCCGGAGTCGCTGCTCGTCTGGACGACCACGCCGTGGACGCTGCCCGGCAACCTGGCCGCGGCCGTCGGGCCCGCGATCAGCTATGCCCGCGTGCGCGTTGGCGAGGAGACGCTGATCGTCGCCGAGGCGCTGGTCGAGCGGGTGTTCGGCGAGGGCGCGGAGGTCCTCGGCACGATGCGCGGCTCGGAGCTCGTCGGGCGCAGCTACGCCAGCCCGATCTTCGAGCTGGCCGACCGCCCGGCAGGAGGCTCGCCGGTGCTCGCCGGCGAGTTCGTGACGACCGAGGACGGCACGGGGATCGTGCACATGGCGCCGGCCTTCGGGGAGGACGACTTCCGGGTCGGCGTCGAGAACGGGCTGTTTGACCCGACCAACCCGCACACGCTGTACAACCCGGTCACGCGGGAGGGCACCTACGACGCACGCGTGGTCGGCTACGAGGGGCGGTCGGTCAACGACCCGCAGCTGATCGCCGAGCTGATCGCCGGGCTGCGCGAGCGCGGGCTGCTGTTTCGCGAGGAGCCGCACGAGCACTCCTACCCGCACTGCTGGCGCTGCGGCACGCGGCTGCTCTACTACGCCAAGCCGTCGTGGTACATCGCCACCTCGAGACTGCGTGACCGCCTGCTCGCCGCCAACGAGACGGTCAACTGGTATCCCCCGCACATCAAGCACGGGCGCTTCGGCGACTGGCTTGCGGGCAACGTCGACTGGGCTCTCTCGCGCGAGCGCTACTGGGGCACGCCGCTGCCGATCTGGCGCTGCAGCCAAGCGCCCGGCCACCGCGTCTGCATCGGCTCCTTCGCGGAGCTCGAGCGGCGCTCGGGGACCGCGGTCGGCGACCCGCACCGCCCGTTCGTCGATGCGCTGACCTTCCCCTGCGAGCAGTGCGGCGGCGAGATGCGCCGCGTGCCGGAGGTCATCGACGTGTGGTTCGACTCGGGCTCGATGCCGTTCGCCCAGCACCACGCGCCGTTTGAGAACCTCGAGCGCTACGAGCAGGCCTTTCCCGCCGACTTCGTCTGCGAGGCGCTCGACCAGACGCGCGGCTGGTTCTACTCGCTGATCGCGATCTCGACGCTCCTGAACGACCGCGCGCCGTACCGCAACGCCGTCTGCCTCGGGCTGCTCGTCGACGGCGACGGGCAGAAGATGTCGAAATCGAAGGGCAACGTCGTCGTGCCGTGGGACGTCATCGACCGCTTCGGCGCCGACGCCTTTCGCTGGTACTTCTTCACGTCCAAGCAGCCATGGGACGGCTATCGCTTCTCGGTCGACGCCGTCGGCGAGGCGGCGCGCGGGTTCCTGCGTCAGCTGTGGAACGTCTACGCCTTCTTCGTCCTCTACGCCAACGCCGGCGACGGGCGCGCGGGAGCACCGAACGACCTCGACGGCTGGGCCCTCTCACGTCTCGCAGCGACCGTCGCGACGGTCGGCGAGCGGCTCGAGGCCTATGACGCGACGAGCGCAGGGCGCGAGATCGCCGCCTACGTCGAGGACCTGTCGAACTGGTACGTGCGCCGCTCGCGACGGCGCTTCTGGGACGGCGACGGCGCGGCGCTGGCGACGCTGCGCACCGTGCTGAACACGCTCGCGAAGCTGCTCGCGCCGTTCACGCCGTTCATCGCCGACGAGCTCTACGACAACCTCGACGGCGAGCTGGCCAGCGTGCACCTGTGCGACTTCCCGGACCCCGGTGAACGCGACCTCGAGCTCGAGTTCGCGATGACCACGGCCCGCGAGACGGTGCGGCTTGGCCTCGCCGCACGCAGCCAGGGCGACGTCAAGGTGCGCCAGCCGCTTCGCGAGGCGATCATCGTGGCCGACGGGCGCGAGCGGGCGGCCATCGAGCGCCTGGCCGAGGTCGTGCGCGAGGAGCTGAACGTGCTCGCGCTGCGCTTCGTCGCGGCGGCCGACGAGCTCGGCACCTACACCGTCAAGCCGAACTTCCGCACGCTCGGGCCGCGTTTCGGCAAGCGGATGCCGCAGCTCGCGGCGGCGGTCGCAGCACTCGAACCGGCCGCGGTGGCGGCGGCGCTGCGCGACGGACGCACGGTGACGGTGACGGTTGGCGGCGGGGACCACGAGCTCGGCGCCGACGACCTCGCGCTCGCGCTCGCGCCGCTCGCGGGCTACGGGCTCGAGCGCGAGGGCTCGCACGCCGTCGCGCTCGACCTGACGCTCGACGCGGAGCTGCTTCGGGCCGGCGACGCCCGCGAGATCGTGCACGCGATCCAGGCGTGCCGCAAGAGCACCGGCCTCGAGATCACCGACCGCATCGAGCTGGCGCTCGGTGGCGACCCCGCGCTGCTCGACGCCGCTCGCGAGCACGAGCCCCACATCGCCCGCGAGACCCTGGCCACCGCCGTCGCCTACGCCGAGCCGGGGACCGGCGGCGAGCGCGACGGCTGGAGCGCGGCGGTCGAGATCGGCGGGCGCGAGCTGAAAATCCGGCTGGCGCGCGTCTAGCTGTCCGCCGGCGCGCCGGGCGGCGCCTACGCGAAGAGCTGGGCCTCGAGCTTCTTCTTGGGGTAGGCGCCGATGACCTTCTTCACCGGCTCACCGCCGCGGAACAGGATCATCGTCGGGATCGACAGCACCTCGAACGCGGCGGCGGTCTGCTGGTTGTCGTCGATGTTCAGCTTGACGATCCGCAGGTCCTCGTGCTCGGCGGCGATCTCCTCGAGGATCGGCGCGACGATCCGGCACGGACCGCACCACGGAGCCCAGAAGTCGACCAGCACCGGGGTCTCTGACTCGATGACCTCGGCCTGGAAGTTGTTGTCGTTTACGTCTACCAGCGTGCCAGCCATGTGGGCTCCTCAAGATCGCTTGATCGTGACTCTGCCCAATACTATACAGAATGAAGTGGTGGGCGCGGGGCTGCCGCCCGGCTTCAATCCGCCGTCGAGGACGCGCGTGCCGGCTCGCCTGCGCGATCAGCCGCAGCCGGGGCTGCCAGATCGCGCAGCAGCACCGCGGGCACGCCGCCGTAGAGGCCGTCGGGGCGCGTGTCGCGGGTGACCACGGCGCCCGCGGCGACGATGCAGCCCGGGGCGACGGTCACGCCCGGCAGCAGGGTGGCTCGCGTGCCGATCCAGCATCCGTCACCCACGACGACGGGGGCCACCGTTGGCTGGCCGGCGCGGCGCGCGTGCCCGCCGAGCGCGTGCGTCGAGGTGCAGAACATGACCTCCGCGGCGATGTCACATTCCACGCCGATGCTGATCGGCGCCGAGCCGTCGAAGTAGCAGCCGACGTTGATGAACGTGCCGGCGCCGATCTCGAGGTTGGGGCCATCGAGATAGAAGCCCGTTCTCAGCACGACCGAGCGATCGAGCTTGACGCCGTAGGCGCGAAGCAGGCGGTAGCGGATCGCGGCCGGGGTGAGGTGGCTCGCCGCGATCGTGTTGATCACGCCGCGCCGAAGGTCCGCAACCAGGGCCATGGCCCTGGTATCGACACCCCGGTCGGCCGCCCTGAGCAGCGGAGCACGAGCGGCCGCGGCGCGGCGCCGGGCTCAGCTGATCAGCGCCTGCAGGATGTGCGGTGAGACGTAGACCTCGAGCAGCGCGGCGAAGACCAGCATCGGCAGCGCCAGGGCGACGGTCACGACCGTCGCGGCGAGCAGCTGGTCCCACTCGCCGCGGCGGCTGGCGATGATCCACGCGGCGAGCGGCAGGAACAGCGCGGTCAGCTCGATCAGCGCGTGGGGCAGCAGGACCACGAGCAGGACCCCCGGCGAGGTGTGCAGCGCCCCCGCGACCGACGCCGTCTCGCCGCCGAGCACCACCGCCTGCGCCGACAGCGAGAAGGTCGTCGCGGCGACCACGAAGATGATCGCGAACCGTCCGCCGCGCTCGTGGATCACGCGGGCGACACCGCTGTGCCCCTGCGCCTGCAACGGCAGCGATGAGCCGGCGATGAACCCGGCGACGCAGGCCATCGCGTGCAGCGCAAGCACGAGCAGGTTCTTGACGACGATCATGCCGACCTGACCGAGGTTGCCGACGGTGAACGGCGGAGCGATCGTCTGCACGATGAACCCGCCGGCGCCCGACACCCCGGCGATCAGCCATGTCGCCGCGAGCAGCACGACGGCGGCCGCCACGGCGCCGGCGAACCAGCGCCGCACCGCGGGCCACGGATCGTCCTGCCAGCTCCGCAGCGTCTCGTGCGTGCGCCGGACCCCGTAGACGAAGGCGTACCGCGTCGCAGGCTGCTCGTGGGCCACCGGCTCGCTCACACCGTAGGCATCGGCGAATCGCCAGGCCTGCGTGAATGACCCGCGCCGGACCCGGGCCGCCGCCCCGGGGCTCAGCGAAAGTGGCGGCGCCAGCGCAGCTGCGGGAGCACGATGAACGCCTCGAGCGCGATCCGCGGCGACATCTTGCTGCGTCCGTGGCGGCGGTCGCGGAAGATGATCGGGACCTCGCGCACGGTGAAGCCGCGCTGCACCGCGCGCTGGGTCAGCTCGACCTGGAAGACGTACCCGTGCGAGCGGACCGTGTCCAGGTTGATCGCCTCGAGCACCTCGCGGCGGAAGCACTTGAAGCCGCCGGTCAGATCGCGCACCCCGAGGCCGAGCACGCTGCGCGCGTAGGCGCAGCCGCCGCGGCTGACGATCCGCCGCAGCAATCCCCAGTGCTCGACGCCGCCGCCCGCCACGTAGCGCGAGCCGAGCGCGAGGTCCGCGCCGCCGGCGACCGCCGCGAGCAGCCGCCCCAGGTCCGCGGGATCGTGCGAGAAGTCGGCGTCCATCTGAAAGACGTAGCCCGCGCCGGCGTCGAGCGCGCGGCGAAAGCCGGCGAGATAGGCCGGGCCGAGGCCCTCCCGCTTTGCTCGATGCAGGACCTCGACGTCCTCGTTCCTCGCCGCCAGGCCGTCGGCCAGCTCCCCGGTTCCATCGGGTGAGGAGTCATCGACGATCAGGACACGGAACCCCTGCTCGGCGCAGACCTCGAGCTGGGCGGCCGCCGCGGCGACGATCGCCTCGATGTTCCCGGCCTCGTTGAACGTCGGCAGCACGAGCCATGCGGTTCCTGACATCGCCGCCTACCCTAATGGAGTGACGAGCACCTCAAACGGGGCGATCGCCGACGCGCTCGACGAGCTCGGAGACCTCTACGAACTCGACGGCGCGGTGATCCATCGCGTGCTCGCCTACCGCACCGCCGCGAAGGTCATCCGGGATGCACCGGTGTCGATCGCGGCGCTGACCCGCGAGGGCCGCGTCACCGAGCTCGCGGGGATCGGCGCGACCCTCGAGGAGAAGATCCGCGCGCTGCTCGACACCGGCGACATTCCCGCCGCGGTGAAGCTGCGCGAGCGGTTCCCGCCCGGCCTGCTGGCGATCACCGGCCTGCCCGGTCTCGGCCCCAAGCGGGCGCGGCGCCTGTTCGACGAGCTGGCGATCGACTCGCCGCAGGCGCTGCGCGAGGCCGCCGCCACGCACCGGCTGAGGACCCTCCGGGGATTCGGCGCCAAGTTCGAGGAGTCGGTGCTCGCGGCGCTCGACGCCGGCGCCGCCGAGCGCCCGTCGCGCCGCGTCGTGCTCGATCGCGCGCTGGCGGTCGGCGAGCTGCTGCTCGACGCGTTGCGCGAGCTCGACGCGAGCGCCCGCGTCGAGCTCGCCGGCTCGGCGCGGCGACGGTGCGAGAGCGTCAAGGATCTCGACATCGTGCTCGACAACCCGGCGCTGATCGACCACGTCGCGGCCCTCGAGGTGATCGAGAGCGCGTCGCGCTCGAGTGCCGGCGCCGCCCGCGCCCGCACGCACAGCGGGATGACCGTCGAGCTCCGCGCCGTGGCGCCCGAGCAGTTCGGCAACCTGCTCGCCCATCTGACCGGATCGGGCCCGCACAACGCGGCGCTGCGCGAGCGCGCCGTTCGCCGGGGTCTGCACATCTCCGAATACGGGGTTCTCGACGACGCGACCCAGACCACCCGCACGTGCGCGACGGAGACCGAGTTCTACGAGCTGCTCGGACTGCCCTACATCGAGCCGGAGCTGCGCGAGAACCGCGGCGAGCTCGACGCCGCGCTCGGCGGCACGCTGCCGACGCTGGTTGAGCTGACCGACATTCGCGGCGACCTGCACTGCCACACCACCGCCTCGGATGGCCGGGCCACGATCGAGGAGATGGCGCTCGCCGCGCGCGAGCGCGGCTACGAGTATCTGGCGATCACCGACCACTCGGCGACGCATGGCTTCGGCGACGACGTGTCCGCCGATCAGCTGCGCCGCCAGATCGAGCTGATCCGCGCGGCCGACGCCCGGATCGAGGGGATCACGCTGCTGGCCGGCAGCGAGGTCAACATCCTGCCCGACGGCGCGCTGGACTACGAGGACGAGCTGCTGGCCGAGCTGGACTGGGTGATCGCCAGCGTCCACACCGCCTTCGGGATCGACGCCGACGCGATGACCGCCCGGGTCATCGCCGCCGCGCGCCACCCCCGCGTCGACGCGCTCGGGCATCTCACCGGCCGGCTGATCGAGCGGCGCCCGCCCTACGACATCGACGTCGACGCCGTGATCGCCGCGTGCGCGCAGGCCGGCACGCTGATCGAGATCAACGCGAGCCCTCACCGTCGCGACCTGAGCGAGATCCACGCCGCCGCGGCCGCGGCCGGCGGCGTCGGGATCGTGATCAACTCCGACGCCCATTCCCCAGGCGGGCTCGACGTGCTCCGCTACGGGGTCTGGACCGCTCGTCGCGCCTGGCTGGGCGCGCCGGCGATCTACAACACGCTCGGCTGGCCCGAGCTGCAGGCGAAGCTCAAGCAGCCCCGATGAGCAGCGGCAGGACCTGCTCCGCGACGACCCGATCGACGCTGGCGGCGCTGAACGGCTCGAGCAGCCCGGCGACGGCCGCAGCGTAGTCCGGGCGCGGATCGTCGAGTGCGGCGCGGATCGCGCCGGCGAGATCGGGGCCGATCAGCCGGGCGTCGGCCTCGCGGGCGGGCGACAGCGCCGCGTAGGGAACCTCGGTCTCGGTGCTGACCAGCATCGCCCCGTCGGCGAGCGCTTCCAGCTGGGCGATCCCGTACTCCTCGCGCCGCGGCGCCGCGATGTAGATGCGGACGCGCCGAAGCAGCGCCCGGTAGGCCGAGCGTTCGAGCGATCCAACGACGCGCACGCCGTCGATCCGCGGAGCGTCGGGCAGACCGGCGACCAGCAGCTCCTCGCCGTCCCGCCGCGCCCGCGCCCAGGCGGCCAGCACGCGGTCGAGGCCCTTCTTGTGCGGGTTGGCGGCGTAGGTGATCGCCGCGATGTCGCGCTGCGACGGCGCCAGCGCCGGCCCGGAGCGCTCGACGGCGATCGGCGTCACCACGGCCGGCGGGCTGCCCGGCGGCAGTCCGCTGAGCGCGCCCTCGCTGACCGGCAGCAGCAGCGGCGCACGGGCCAGCACCACGCGCTCCCGCGGGCGCTGCCAGATCCCGTGGCGCCCGGGACGGTTCTGGGCCGACAGCGCGTCGAAGCGGATGGCGCCCGGCAGCGGGGCGAGCAGGGCGGCGGTGATCGTCGAGTAGATGATCGCCGCCGGCCGCTCGTGCGAGCGCGCCCCGAGCGTCGCCGCGCGGGCGGCGCGAGCCCAGGCGAGGTCGGTCAGCGCGAGCGTCCGCCACGCCCGCGGCGCCGCGGCCACCGCGACCTCGACCTCGGCTCCGGCGCGCCGCAGGCTGGCGGCGAGCTCGGCGTCGGAGGCGCGCAGGCCCGCCGTCGAGCCGAGCGAGACCAGCAGGATCGCGGCCATCAGCGCGCCGTCACGCCGGGCTGCGCCGCTCGGTCGGGATATAGGCCTTGAAGCCGGGAGTGCGGGTCAGCGTCATCGGTCGCAGCGGCGAGGTCTCCTCGACGTGGAAGCGGACACCGTCGCGGCGCTCGATCGCCACGATCGCCCCATGCTGCTGGCGCCACGCGAGCGCCCAGATCAGGGCAAACCCGGTCGCCACGGCCGGGATCTGCGGCGCCAGCAGCGCGAGACCGCCGGCGACAAGCGTCGAGACGAGCAGCGGCCACAGCCGGGCGAGCAGGACCCGGGCCGGGCGCTGGGGAGGCAGCACGCCGACCGTCTTGGCGCCGCCGAGCAGGCGCACGATCCGCGGCGACACGGCAGCGCGACGGCCCATCAGCAGGCCGATGGCGGACGCCACCGCCCACCAGCCGACCGCGATCGTCGCCGTGCCGGGCTCACCGGCGGCGCGGGCGCTCAGCAGGGTGACCGCGGCGAGCGTCGTCGCCGCGGCGGCGGACAGCACGACGGTGGCCTTGACGAAATCGGCAAACGGCATCTAG
>DATLQS010000073.1:0-8443 GCA_035535075.1 Solirubrobacteraceae bacterium | reverse complement strand
CAGTACCTGCGGGTGATCCACCTCGAGCTGAACCGGATCATGTCGCACCTGGTGTGGCTCGGCACGAGCGCGCTGGACCTCGGCGCGATCTCGATGTTCTGGTACTGCTTCCGCGAGCGCGAGACGATCCTCGACCTGTTCGAGTCCTCCTCGGGTCAGCGGATGCACACCCGCTACTTCCAGGTCGGCGGCGTGATCGAGGACATCCCGCGCGGCTTTGAGGCCAAGCTGCGGGAGTTCATCGCGATCATGCCGGGGCGCGCCGACCAGTACGCCGACCTGCTGCGCCGCAACGAGATCCTGCTGCGGCGCCTGCGCGGCGTCTGCCCGCTCGACGAGGCCTCGCTGCTCGCGCTCGGCGTCACCGGCCCGCTGCTGCGCGCCGCCGGAAACCCCTGGGATCTGCGCAAGGCGGAGCCGTACTGCTCCTATGGCGACTTCGAGTTCAAGATCCCGGTCGGCACGGTGGGCGATAACTACGACCGCTTCGCCGTGCGCCTGGCCGAGATCTACGAGTCGGTGAAGATCATCGAGCAGGCCCTCGACGGGCTTCCCGAGGGTCCGCACATCACCGAGGACCGCAAGGTCGCGCTGCCGCCACGCCACGAGCTGGCCACGTCGATGGAGGCCCTGATCCATCACTTCAAGCTTGTCACCGAGGGCTTCCGCGTCCCGCCGGGCGAGGTCTACTACGCGATCGAGGGGCCGCGCGGCGAGCTCGGATGCTTCGTGCGCTCGGACGGATCGTCCAAGCCGGCGCGCGTGCACATGCGCGACCCGAGCTTCGTCAACCTCCAGGCGATCGCGGCGATGGTGCGCGACTCCTACATCGCCGACCTGATCGCGACGCTCGCGATGCTCGACCCGGTACTCGGGGGGATCGACCGGTGAACCGCGTCGCGCGCTTCGCCCACGGCTCTCGCGTGCCCGGCTGGGATCAGGCTGCCGACCTGGACAAGGACCCATCGGGCGTACCCGATCCGGCGCTGGTCGAGGTTCCGCCGCAACTGCGGGCCGAGATCGAGGCGGCGATGGCGCGCTACCCCGAGCGCCGCTCGGCGGCGCTGCCGGCACTGGCGGCCGCCCAGCGCGTGCATGGCTGGTGCTCGCCCGAGGCGATCGAGCAGGTCGCCTGCGTGATGCGCTTGACGCCCGCCTATCTCAGCTCGGTGGCGACCTTCTACGACATGTTCGAGCTGGAGCCGGTCGGCCGTCACTCGGTCTACGTGTGCACGAACATCTCCTGCTCGCTGCGCGGCGCCGACGGGCTCTACGCGCAGATCGCCGAGGCCGCGGCCGGCGATCCGGAGATCAACCTGCGGTCATTCGAATGCCTCGGCGCGTGCGACATCGCGCCGATGGTCTCCGTCGACCACGTCTACTACGGACCGCTCGGGCCCGGCGACGCGCAGCGCCTGGTCGAGGACCTGCAGGCCGGCCGCGATCCGATCCCCGAGCTCGCGCTGGCGCTTCGCCGCAGCGCCGACCCCAACGCAAACGGCGCATGAGCCAGACGATCCTGCTGGCGGACATCGACGAACCCGGGCTGGCGACGCTCGAGGTCTACGAACGCCGCGGCGGCTACCAGTCGATGCGCAAGGCGCTGGCGATGGAGCCCGCGGCAGTCATCGCCGAGCTCGACGCGTCCGGGCTGCGCGGCCGCGGCGGCGCCGGCTTCCCGGCGGGACGCAAGGCGGCCTTCCTGCCGAAGGGCGACCTGGACAAGTACCTGGTGTGCAACGCCGACGAGTCCGAGCCGGGGACCTTCAAGGACCGCGAGCTGATGCAGAAGAACCCGCACATGCTGATCGAGGGAATCGTCATCGCCGCCCACGCGGCCGGCGCCAGCCGGGCGTTCATCTACGTTCGCGGCGAATACGAGGCACAGGCGCGGATCCTCGACTCGGCGCTGGCGGAGGCGCTCGACGCCGGCTACATCGGCGAACGGATCCTGGGCGGCGAGTTCTCCTGCTCGGTCGTGCTCCATCGGGGGGCCGGCGCATACATCTGCGGTGAGGAGACGGGGCTGCTCGACTCGCTCGAGGGCAAGCGGGGCAACCCGCGGCTGAAGCCGCCGTTCCCGGCGGTGCAGGGCCTCTACCAGGGGCCGACCCTGATCAACAACGTCGAGACGCTCTCGACGATGCCCTACATCATCCGCATCGGCGGTGCCGAGTACGCCAAGCTCGGCGTCGCCAACGGCGCCGGCACGAAGGTCGTGTCGGTCAGCGGCCACGTCCAGCGCCCGGGCAACTACGAGGTCGAGCTGGGGACGCCGTCTCGGGAGATCATCTTCGGGCTCGCCGGAGGCCCGCCGGAGGGGCGCCGGGTCAAGCTGTGGTTTCCCGGCGGCTCGAGCTCCCCGGTCCTGACCGAGGCCGACCTCGACATCCCCTACGACTTCGACTCGCTGGCCAAGGCGGGCACGATGCTCGGTTCGGGCGCGATCATCGTCGTCGACGACTCCACTCCGGTGCTCGACGTCGCGCTCAAGCTCGCGAAGTTCTACCGCCACGAATCGTGCGGCAAATGCACGCCGTGCCGCGAGGGGACGAGCTGGACGGTGCGCATGCTGGAGCGGATCGCGAGCGGCGAGGCGACGCCGATGGACCTCGACATCATGGCCTCGGTCCAGGAGCACATCATCGGCAACTGCCTGTGCGTGCTCGGCGACGCGATGGCGATGCCGATCGGCTCGATGATCGTCAAGTTCCGCGAGGAGTTGGAGTCGCACATGGAGTACCAGCAGCTGGCGGGGGCCGCCTGATGCCGCGCCCGACGCCCACCACGATCACCCTCTCGATCGACGGCCGCGAGATCCAGGCGCCGGAGAACGCGATGCTCGCCGACGCCGCCAAGCTCGCCGACGTCGAGATCCCCGTCTTCTGTTACGAGCCGAAGCTCGGGCAGCCCGTCGGTGCGTGCCGGATGTGCCTGGTCGAGATCGAGGGCATCCCCAAGCTCCAGACCGCCTGCTCGACCGCGGTCAAGGACGGGATGATCGTCCACACCCAGTCCGAACGCGCGCGCGTCGCACAGCGCGCCATCGTCGAGTTCCTGCTGATCAACCACCCGCTCGACTGCCCGGTCTGCGACAAGGGCGGCGAGTGTCCGCTCCAGGACATCACCTTCGGCTGGGGCGCCGGCGACTCGCGATTCATCGAACCCAAGCGCCACTTCCGCAAGCCGCTCGAGCTCTCGCCGCTGATCGCGATCGACCGCGAGCGCTGCATCCTCTGCTACCGCTGCGTGCGCTTCGCGCAGGAGATCTCCGAGGATTACCAGCTGATCCTGCTCGAGCGCGGCGAGCATTCATTCGTCGGCACCTTTGACGGGCACCCCTATGTCGCGCCGTTCAGCGGCAACATCATCGAGCTGTGCCCGGTCGGCGCGCTGACCTCGCGCCCCTACCGCTTCCGCGCCCGGCCGTGGGAGATCGAGGGCGCCGGGACGCTGTGCACCCTGTGCCCGGCACAGTGCAACGTCACGCTGACCGTCCGCGACGAGCGCGTGCTGCGCGTGCTCGCGCGGCAGCACGACGAGGTCGACGACGGCTGGCTGTGCGACAAGGGGCGCTTCGCCTACCAGGCGGTGCACGTCGACGAGCGGATCACGGCGCCGATGATTCGTGACGGCGGCGAGCTGCGCGAGGTCGGCTGGGAGCGGGCGCTGGCCGAGGCGAGCGCCGGCCTGCGGCGAGCGGGCGCGCGGACCGCGGCACTGGCCGGCGGCGGCGCGAGCAACGAGGAGGGGCTGCTGCTTGGCCGTCTGCTGCGCGAGGGGCTTGGCTCGCCGCATCTGGACTCGCGCCCGGGCGGCGCGGTCAGCCTCGACGAGTGGCGCGCGCTCAGCGCGCCGGCACTCGCGGCCACCGTCTCCGACCTCGAGTTCGCCCACGCCGTGCTGGTGCTCGACTGCGAACCGGTCGACGACGCGCCGATCCTCGAGCTGCGAATCCGCAAGGGAGTGCGCCGCCGGCACGTCCAGCTCGCCGTCGCCACCGACCGCCCGAGCGCGCTCGATCCGAGCGCCCGCACGCTGCGCTTCGCGCCGGGCCGTGGCGCCGAGCTCGCCGCGGCGCTGGCGGCTGCGCTGCGAGGCGGCGACGTTGACGCGCTCGCCGCCGCCGCGGGGTCGGGCGCGGACGCGGTGCGGGCGCTGGCCGGCGTGCTGCGCGAGGCCGGCGACGAGGTCGTGATCCTCTACGGCGAGCGGCTGCTGGACGGCGGCGCCGCCGGCCTCTTGGCGCTCGCCGACGCGCTCGGGCTTGCCGGCCACCCGGGTGCCGGCCTGATCGGGATCCCCGACGCCGCCAACGGCCGCGGACTGCGCGAGTCCGGCGTGCTGCCCAACGCCGGGCCGGGTCTTGGGGACCCGGCGCTCGACGGGGGGCGCGACACCACGGCGATCGCCGCCGGGCTCGGCAGCGGTGAGCTGACCGCCGTGTACCTGCTCGGGGTCGACCCGCTTCGCGATCTGCCGGACCGCGCCGCGTGGGCCGAGGCCCTCGAGCACGCGAGCACCGTGATCGTCCATGCCGGCTTCCTCACGGACGCGGTCCGCGAGCACGCCACGGTCGTCTTCCCGGCCGAGGCGGCCGCCGAGAAGGAGGGCACCGTGACGCACCCCGACGGGCGCGTGCAGCGGCTGCGCCCGGCGATCGCCCGCCAGGGCGCTGTCCGGGCGGAATGGTCGATTCTCGCCGAGCTCGCGGCGCGGCTCGGGACCGATCTCGGGGTGCGCAGCGGGGCGATGGTGAGCGCCGCGCTGTTCGACGCCGTCCCGTTCTACGCGGGCCTGACCCTCGAGGAGCTGGGCGGGCACGGCGTGCGCTGGCCGACCCGCGAGCAGGCCGCCACGCTGCCGTCGCCCTCAGACGCCGCCGCTGCGCCGCGCGCGCCACGGCCGGCGCCCGCCGCGCGCGGCGGCGCGCTCGCGTTCGGCAGCTACCGCTCGATCTGGGCCGGTCCCGAGGTCGCGGCTTCGCCGGCGCTTGCCTTCCTGCACCCCGAGCAGCGCGTCGAGCTCTCGGCGCTCGACGCGCGCCGGCTCGGCCTCGAGGACGGAGTCGAGATGCTCGTCAGCGACGAGACGGGCGCCCAGATCCACGCGCGGATCGCGCCGCGCGACGCCGTCCCGCCCGGTAGCGCCTTCCTGCAGCGCGGCATCGCCGCCGACAGCGCCAACGTCCTGATCGGCTCGACGATCGAGATCCTGCCGATACCCGAGCCCGTCGAGCCGGCCGCCGAGGCCGACCCCGACGGCGGCCCGGTCGAGGAGGCGCTCGTATGAGCCTGGCGATCGCCGGCTATTTCGAGCCGTGGTGGATCCAGATCGTCAAGGCGCTGCTGATCTTCGGCGTGGCGCTCGGGATCCTGCCGCTGATCATCGTCTACGAGCGCAAGCTGCTCGGGCGCTTCCAGGGCCGCTACGGGCCCAACCGCGTCGGCCCGTTCGGACTGCTCCAGCCGCTCGCGGAGATCATCAAGTTCGCGACCAAGGAGGACGTGCGCCCGGTCACGTCGGTCGGGCCGCTGTTTGTGCTCGCGCCGGTGATCTCGATCATCACGGCGGTCGCCGCCTTCGCGCTGGTGCCCTTCGGCGACGCGCCGCACATCTTCGGCACGCGCGTCGGCCTCTATGGCGTCGACCCCTCGATCGGCCCGCTGTACGTGTTCGCATTCGGCGCGATCGCCTTCTACGGGCTGATGCTCGGCGGCTGGGCGTCGGGCTCGAAGTACTCGTTCCTCGGCGCGATGCGCGCCGCCGCGCAGCTGATCTCCTACGAGGTCTCGCAGGGGCTCGCGCTGATCGGCGTGATCATCACCGCGGGAAGCCTGTCGCTGACCGCGATCGTCCACGCGCAGGTCGGCATGTGGTACTTCATCCCGCAGTTCGTCGGTTTCCTGATCTTCACCATCGCGAGCTTCGCCGAGACCAACCGTTCCCCGTTCGACCTCGTCGAGGCCGACGCGGAGCTCGTCGCGGGCTACTTCACCGAATATGGCGGCACGCGCATGGTCGCCTTCCTGTTCGCGGAGTACCTCAACATGATGGTCGTCTCCGGTATCGCCGTGACGCTGTTCCTCGGTGGCTGGCTGCTGCCGTTCGGGATCCACCCGCCGACCTGGGTCGACCCATTCATCGTGCTCGCCAAGATGATGGTCTTCATCAGCTTCTTCATCTGGGTCCGCGCGACGCTGCCGCGCCTGCGCTACGACCAGTTGATGAGCTTCGGCTGGAAGATCCTCCTGCCGCTGGCGACCGCCAACACGCTCGTGACGGCGATCATCGTGGTGGCGGTGCACACATGACCTGGTCACCCGGTGAGGACCAGATCGCGGTCCAGCGCGCCCCCGCGCCGGGCGCCGCCGGCGGCACCTACCGCGCCTTCGGCGAGACCCTGCGCGGGCTGAAGACGACCTTCGCGCGGGTCGTCGAGGGCGTCCACACGATCCAGTACCCCGAGCAGAAGGTGCCGGTCTACCCGCGCTTCCGTGGCCGCCACAAGCTCCATCGCTTCGAGGACACCGGCCTCGAGAAGTGCGTCGGCTGCTCACTGTGCGCCGCCGCCTGCCCGTCGGACTGCATCCGCGTGGTCGCCGCCGAGAACACGTCCGAACACCGGGTTTCGGCCGGCGAACGCTACGCCGCGGTGTATGAGATCAACATCAGCCGCTGCATCTTCTGCGGCTACTGCGAGGTCGCCTGCCCGTTTGACGCGATCACCATGGGCCACGACTTCGAGATGTCCGACTACAACCGCTCCGACCTGATCTTCACCAAGGAGATGCTGCTCGCGGAGCCGATCGAATCCACGCCGCTGCGCACTGAGGGCGAATAGCGTGCCGGAGACCACGACGAGCGCTCCGCCCGGGGCGGCGGGCATCTGATGTCAGCCGTCATCTTCTTCATCGCCGCGATTGGCGCGATCACCGGAGCGATCGGCGTGATCGCGCTGGCGAACCCGTTCTACAGCGTGCTCGCGCTGGTCGGCCACCTGATCTCGCTGGCGGCGCTGTTCCTGCTGTTGCGCGCCGAGTTCGTCGCCGCCGCCCAGGTCGTCGTCTACGCCGGCGCCGTGATGGTGCTCTACGTGTTCGTCGTCTCCTACATCGGCAAGGAGGCGACACCGCTCGGCCAGACCCCGAGCCGGGCCGCCACGCTCGGCGCGTTCGCGTGCGGCGCCGCGCTCGTCGTCGAGCTGTTCATCGCCGTGCTGGGCTCGGGGCTCAAGGCGATCGGGACCGGCGGCGCCCCCTACGTCGCCGGCTTCGGCACCCCCGAGCAGATCGGCACGCTTTTGCTGACGAAGTTCCTGGCGCCGTTCGAGATCGCCTCCTACCTCCTGCTCGTCGCCGCCGTCGGTGCGGTCACGCTGGCACGGCGCCGGGGCGGCCTGGGCGAGGGCATCGAAGGCGCCGCGCCGACGATCAGCGCGATGGACTTCATGCGCGCGCGCCCGCTGGGCACCGGAACGATGGCCGAAGCGGGCGGTGCCGTCGAGGTCGGCGAGCCATGAGCATCGGCTGGTATCTCGCGGTCAGCGCACTGATCTTCGCGCTCGGGGCCGGCGGCGTGCTGGTCCGCCGCAACCCGCTCGTGATCCTGCTCTGCCTCGAGATGATGCTCAACGCCGCCAACCTCGCGCTGATCGGCTTTGCGCGCATGTGGGGCAACGGCGACGGGCAGATCTTCGCCCTGATCGTGATGGTCGTGGCCGCCTGCGAGGTCACCGTCGGCCTCGGCGTGATCGTCGCGATGCACCGCCGGGCGCTGCCCGTCGACGTCGACGAGCTGCGGGAGCTGCAGGGGTGAGCGCGACGACGGCGGCATGGCTCGTGCTCGCGGCGCCGCTCGCGGGAACGATCATCATCGGCGCGCTGTACAACCGGCTGCCCGGCCGCAGCGCCGGCTGGATCGGCACCGGGGCGATCGCCGTATCGTTCGCCTTCGCGCTGGTCACGCTGGCGAAGCTCCAGCAGGCCGCCCCCGGCCACCGCCAGCTGGTCTCGACGCTGTGGACGCTCGCCGGCACCGCCGGCGTCGACGCCAAGCTGACCGTCCTCGTCGACCCCCTCTCGGTGCTGATGATCTGCGTCGTGGCCGGCGTCTCGACACTGATCCACCTCTATTCGGTCAGCTACCTGCAGGGCGATCGCGGCTACGCGCGCTTCTTCGCCTACCTCAACTTCTTCGTCTTCTCGATGCTGACGCTGGTCCTCGCGGGGAACTTCCTGCTGCTGATCGTCGGCTGGGCGTTCGTCGGCGCCGCCTCCTACATGCTGATCAGCTTCTGGTATCGCCGCACCACGGCGACCACCGCCGGCATCAAGGCCTTCGTGATCAACGTCCTCGGCGACATCGGACTGGTGCTCGGGACCTTCTTCATCTTCCGCCACACCCACACGCTCGACCTGGTTGCCAGCTTCCGCGCCGCGCC
>DATLQS010000072.1:0-19031 GCA_035535075.1 Solirubrobacteraceae bacterium | reverse complement strand
GAGGCGTTGATCCGGCCTCTTGAGGGCCCTGAAAGTCGGGGCCCTTGCCTCGTCATAAGGCGGGCAGAGGCCGCCGATCAAGCCTGACCCCGGGACTCCGTAGTTCGCGCACCGAGCTTGATGCGAGCAACCGGGCGTGGGTGCAGACGCTCTCCGGCGGCTGCTACGCCTTCACCGGTCCGGTCGCGTTCGCATTCGACGGCACCCACATCTGGGTCACCAACCGCGGCGGCGCCTTGGTCATCGAGCTACCGGCGGGCTGACCGGGGTCGAGCGCCGAACAACCAGACAGCGCGCTGTCGCAACGCGCGAAAGGCGGCACTCACGCGCGCCGCGGGATTCGCAGCGGCTCGAAATTGATCGAAAGTCTGAACATGGCCCAGACGCCGCAACCTTTAGACGGACTCTCCAGCGGCGCCGTGATCACATCGCGGGAGGCTCGCCGCCGGTGTGCGCGAAGGTCTTGTTGACGATCACCCATCTGCCGTCGATCTGCGCCAACGTAAAGAAGTCCGTGAAGGACACCGTGCCCCAGCAGCCATCCTCCTCAACCACAGCGAACGCCGCGTCGCCGGCCTGCTGGATCGATACGACTCGCGCCTGATAGCTGCCGTCCACGTCGACCGAGTGCCCGTCCACCATCGTGATCAGTTCCCCGATCGGTTCGTCGTAGCGTGTGCCGCCGAGGCTGCCGAACATCCACGCCTGCGCGTGGAACGCCTCGCGCAGCTTTGCCCCATCGCCGTTGCGCATTCCTTCGACATAGAGATCCACCGTCTGGGTGATCTCCGCCTGCTCCGATCCGGTCACCGCCATTGGTCCCCACTCCCTCTCGGTAGATGCGATCGAGCGGATCATAGAGAGGTCTTGCTGCAGTGCCAGGCATCCGCGACCGCGTTAGCGGCACGGGATCCGCAGCGGCTCAAAATTGATCGAAAGCCTGGACATGGCCCAGGCCATGTCGCCTCTCGACCTCGACGTCATGCGGGCCGGGCCACCACGCACTTGCCAACGGGGATGCTCGCTATGAAAATGGGCACCCACGTCCTGGCGTGGGCTCGCCGATACCGCACGGCGTTCGCCCCGACGGGTGCCTCGGCCCCATGACATCCCGCTTGGCCGCAACATTCCCGCCGCTCCGGGGTCTTAGCGAGGGCGGCGCTTGGGGGCGACGCGCCGAGGACGCCGATGCGACGAGCCAAACTGACAGCCCTACTGACCGCGGCAGCACTCGGCGCGGGCGCCCTCGGGGCCGCTCCGGCGTTCGCCTCCCACAGCGAGACGGTCTTCTTCGAGGCGCCGCGCGACCTGCTCGGCGTCTCGGCGGCCAACCAGGCCGCCAGCTTCAAGCAGCTGCAGTCACTCGGCGTGCACGCGCTGCGGGTCGTCCTCTACTGGCGCACCGTCGCGCCGAGCCCGAACCACCGCCGGCGGCCCAACTTCAACCAGGCCAACCCGGCGGCCTACCACTGGGGCGCCTACGACCGGCTGATCAACAAGGCCGCGGCATTGCACTGGAAGCTGCTGCTGACGATCAGCGGGCCGGTGCCGCGTTGGGCGACGCCGCGCGGCGAGGACATCTACAGCAGCCCGAGCACCAGCGACTTCGCGCTGTTCATGAAGGCCGTCGGCAAGCGCTACGGCGCCAAGGTGAAGCTGTTCTCGATCTGGAACGAGCCGAACCAGCCGGGCTTCCTGCGGCCGCAGTACGTGCACCGCCGGCTCACCTCGCCCGCGATCTACCGTGGCCTGTTCCTGGCCGGCTACGCCGGGCTGAGGGCGTCGGGGAACTTCTCCGGGATGACCGTGCTGATGGGAGAGACCTCGCCGGTTGGCGTTCAGAGCCAGGGCGTGCCGGCGCCGCTGGCTTTCCTGCGCGCCGCGCTGTGCCTGAACTCGAACTACCGGCCGGTCGGGCACTGCGCGCCGCTGCCTGCCGGCGGCTACGCGCAGCACCCCTACGCGAGCTCGAGGGGACCGTTCTGGAGCCCGCCGGCCGACGATGTCACGATCGGCACGCTCGGACGCCTGGTCACCGCGCTCGACCGTGCGGCCGCGGCGGGGGCGATTCGTGCGGGCCTGCCGGTGTATGTCACCGAGTTCGGCGTCCAGAGCTTCCCGAACCCCTACATCGGCGTGCCGCTGGCCAAGCAGGCCGAGTTCGACGCGCTGGCCGAGCACATCGCCTGGAGCAACCCGCGGGTCGCGTCGTTCTCGCAGTACGCGCTGCGCGACGACCACCCCGCGCGCGGCCGCGTCGTCGGGTCGCAGTCGGGACTCGAGACCTACCGGGGCACGCCGAAACCGGTCTATGACGGCTTCCGGCTGCCGCTCACGGTAACGCGCACCGCCGGCGGCGTCACGTTCTGGGGCCTCGTGCGCCCGGCGTCGGCCGCCACGACGCTGACCGTGCAGTACTCCTCCAACCGCGGACGCAGCTGGCACGGGCTGGCCGGCGTGCGCACCGACGCGCGCGGCGCCTGGAGCGCCACCGGGCGATTCGTGCCGGGCCGGATCTGGCGCGTCCGCTGGGTCGCGCCGGGCCGACGCGCCTACACCGGCGCGCCGACGCGCGCCTACACGCCCTCCGGCCAGCTCGAGTCGTGACGCCCGCTCAGCGGTTCTGACCCGGGACCCACAGCGGCTCATCGCCGCCGTTGGCCTCCCGCGCCAGGATGAACAGCAGATCGCTCAGCCGGTTGAGGTAGCGCAGCGTCTCGGGGCTCGCGTCGGCGCCCAGGGCCACCACGCGGCGCTCCGCGCGCCGGCACACGGTTCGGCAGACGTGCAGCCAGGCGGCCGCCGGAGTGCCTCCGGAGAGCACGAACGACCGCAGCGGGTCGAGCTCGGCGTTGACCTCGTCGCAGCGCTGCTCGAGCCAGCCGACCTGCTCGGGCAGCAGGCGCAGCCGCTCGCGGCTGTCGCTCTCCGGAACCGAGAGGTCGGCCCCGACGTCGAAGAGGTCGTTCTGGATCCGCCGCAGCCACGTGGCCGTGCGCTCCGGGAGCTCCGGCAGCGTCAGGGCGACGCCGAGATGGGCGCCGAGCTCGTCGACGGCGCCGTAGGCCTCGATCCGCGGATCCGTCTTGGGCACGCGGCTCATGTCGCCCAGGTGGGTCTCGCCGGCATCGCCGAGCTTGGTGTAGATGCGGGTCAGATTGATGGTCATCGGCGGCTGCGTCCAAGTGTCGCAGAGCGCTACGATGGCACCGTCATTGGTCGGTGGCATGGGAAGCCGGTGCAACACCGGCGCGGACCCGCCACTGTGACCGGGGACGTCCACCGCACGCGCGCACGCGCATGCCACTGGCTCGCCACAGCGAGCCGGGAAGGCGCGGCAGGATCGGCCCGGAAGCCAGGAGACCTGCGCCGACCGCAAGCCCACATAGACCCTCGTGGAAAGGGGTTGGCCACTCATGCAACGCACCCATTCGGGCCGCTCGGCGCTGATCCGCCTGGCGAGCGCCGGCACGCTCACACTGGCGCTCGGAGCAGCGCTCCCCGCCGTGCAGACGACGGCGAGCGCGGCCGGCGCTCCGAGCACGGCGATCACCGTGCGCGTCGAAGGACCCAAGCGGACGCTCGTCCCCGCAGCCAGCGTCGTGCTGGGCGGCGGGACGATCGTCAAGGACGGCGTCGCCGCCGACAGCTGCAGCGGCCTCAGCGCCGCCGGGGCGCTCGAGCTCGCGACGCGCGGTGACTGGAGCGCCACCTGGTCGGCGTCCTTCAGCGCCTACTTCCTGACGGCGATCGACGGCCTCGCGTTCCCCAGCACCGGCGCCGAGTACTGGGCCTTCTGGGTCAACGACGCGCCGGCCTCGGAGGGGATCTGCTCCTACGATCCCAAGCCCGGCGACCGCCTGCTGTTCTTCCCGGACTGCTTCGGCAAGGCCTGCCCGAAGAACGCCGGGGTGCTCGGCGTCAAGGCGCCGGCGATCGCTGTCGTCGGGCGTCCGTTCACCGTGACGGTCACCGCCTACGACGATGCCAAGGGCACGCCGAGCAAGGCGGCTGGCGCGACGGTCAGCGGCGGAGGGGCGCAGGCCAAGACCGCGGCCGGCGGTACGGCCAGGCTGTCGTTCACCCGGGCCGGCCGCTTCACCCTGAAGGTTGCCGCACCCCACGCGGTGCGTACCGAGACCCGCGTCTGCGTCGAGACGCCCACGGCGAAGACGTGCGGGTGAGTGCCGGCCGCTAGCGCGATCCGTGCGGGCGTCGTCGCCGTGGCGGCGACGCTCGCGCTCGCGGGCTGCGGCCTCGGTGCCGGCAGCAAGCCATCGGCCGTTGCGCTGCTCGTGACGCAGGGCTTCGGGGCGCAGACGATCGTCTCGAACCCCGCGCCGAAGATCGTCGGCGCGGACACGGTGATGCGGATGCTCGAGCGCAACGCCACGACCACCACACGCTACGGCGGCGGCTTCGTACAGAGCGTCGACGGCCTGGCCGGCGGCGGCGGGCGCGACTGGTTCTACTACGTCAACGGCGTCGAGCAGCAGCGCGGCGCCGCGGCGACGCGGCTGCACAACGGCGACCACGTGTGGTGGGATCGCCACGACTGGAGCGCCACCAACGACGTCCCCGCCGTCGTCGGCTCCTTCCCCGAGCCGTTCGTCGACGGCTACGGCGGCAAGCGACTGCCGTTGCGCATCGAATGCACGCAGAGCGCGTCGCGCGCGTGCAGCGCGGTGGAGAAGGTGTTCAGCGGCTACAACCTGATCGCGTCCCTCGGCTGCCTGCTGTGCTCGCAGTACAACCAGTCGCTGCGCGTGCTCGTCGGGCCCTACGCGACGCTCACGGCCGATCCCGCCGCCGACGAGCTGGCGCACGGTGTCGGCTCGAGCGGCGTCTACGCGCGGTTCGAGAATGGCGGGCGCACACTCGCGCTGCTCGACGCCGCCGGGCACGTGGTGCGCAGCGCCGGGACGGGCGCCGGACTCGTCGCGGCGACTCGCTTTGGCAACCAGCCGCCGGTCTGGTTCGTCACCGGCACCGACGCCGCCGGCGTCGCCGCCGCGGTCCAGGCGTTCAACGCGGCGACCCTCGATCAGCGTTTCGCCGTCGCCGTCCTCGCCGGCGAGGCGATTCCACTGCCCGACTCGCGGCCATGACCTACCTGCGCCGCGCGAGCCCGCTGCATGCCGCGCGAGCGAGCATCGGCGCCGCCTACTGCGGCGCCCTGGTCTTCGCGGCGCTGGTGATCTCCGATCCGCTGGTTCTCGGCGTGCTCGCCCTGGCGGTGCTCGGCGCCGGCGCCGGTGCCGGTGTCGGTGGGCGCGTCGCCCGCTCGCTGTATCTGTCGGCGCCCATGGCGCTGCTGATCGTCGCGGTCAACGCGCTCGTCAGCCGAGGCGGCCTCACCGTCGTCGCCCGTCTCGGCGACGGCGGACCGCTCGGCCAGCTCGACATCACCCTGGAGGCGGTCGCCTACGGCGCGAAGGCGGCGCTTGTGCTGATCGTGATCCTCGCCGGCGCCGCGCTCGCCAGCGCGGCGGTCGATCCCGACCAGCTTCTGCGCTCGCTGCGACGGGTGTCCTTTCGCTCGGCGCTGACGGCGACGATCGCGACACGGATGGTGCCGCTGCTCGCGCTCGACGCGCGCCGCATCGGCGAGGCGCAGCGCTGCCGACCGAACCCGGGCGGGCGGCTCGCGGTGATGCGCGCGATCACCGCCAACGTCCTCGACCGGTCGCTCGACATCGCCGCGACGCTCGAGGTCCGCGGCTACGGCGCGGCGCGGCGACCGACCCGCGCGCGCCGCCCGTGGTCGCGCCACGACCTCGCGTTCGCGGCTTCCGCAACAGCGATCGTCGGCCTCGCCCTCGCGTTACCGGCGCCGTTCTCGTTCTACCCCGTGATCCACGGGTCGTTCGGCGCCTGGACCTTCGTGCTGGCCGGAGCCTTGGCCTTCGCGGCGCTCGCGCCGTTCCTGCAGCGGCGGGGGATCGTGGTGTGAACGCGCTCGAGCTGGAGCGGGTCTCCTACACCTACCCGGGGGCGGAGGCGCCGGCGCTGTGCGGCCTCACGCTCGAGGTCGCGCAGGGCGAGTTCGTCGTCCTCGCCGGCGGCTCGGCGGCGGGCAAGTCGACGCTGCTCGGCGTCGCGTCCGGCCTGGTGCCGCACTTTCACGGCGGGCACTTCGACGGCCGCGCGGAGATCTGCGGCATGGACCTGCGCGAGCACGGGCCGGCCGCGCTCGCGCGCGACGTCGGCACGCTGTTTCAGGATCCGGAGACGCAGATCGTCATGGGCACGGTGCGCGCGGAGCTGGCCTTCCCGCTCGAGAACCGCGGCCACAGCGCGGTCGCGACGGCTCGCGGGGTCGAGGAGGTCGCGCTGGCGCTCGGCATCGAGGCGCTGCTCGAGCGCTCGACCGTCGATCTCTCGGGCGGTGAACGTCAGCGCGTCGCGCTCGGCGCCGCGCTCGCCGGGCGCCCGCGTCTGCTCGCGCTCGACGAGCCGACCTCGCAACTCGACCCGGTCGCCGGCGATGAGCTGCTCGCGCTGCTGCGCCGGCTCAACGAGGAGTGGGGCACGACGATCCTGCTCGCCGAGCACCGCCTCGAACGGTGCCTGGGCGCCGCCGACCGCGTGATCGCGCTCGAGCGCGGCGCCGTCGTCTGCGACGCCGCACCGAGCGGGTTCCTCGAGTGGGCGCACGGCGCCGCGCCGTCGCTCGAGACCCCGGGCGCGACGCTGATCGCCGGCCTCGCCCTGCACCCCGCACCCGCCGGGGTCAAACAGGCGCGCGCCACGCTGCGCGCCGCCGGCCTGCTGCCCGCGCCCGAGCCGCCGACGCCCTCGCCGCCCGCCGCGCGCCACCGCGGGCGCAGCGCGGCGAGCCTGCGGCTACGGCGGGTCTGGCACGAGCTCGCCGGCGGGCCGTCGATCCTCGCCGGCGTCTCGCTCTCGCTCGCGGCCGGCGAACGCGTCGTCCTGCTCGGGCGAAACGGCGCCGGCAAGTCGACGCTGCTGCGACACGCGGCCGCCCTGATGGAGCCGACGCGCGGGCGGATCGAGCGTGGCGGCCGTGTCGCGCTGCTGCTGCAGAACCCCGGCGACTACTTCATCCACGATCGCGTCGGCGACGAACTAGACGCGGCCTCGCTCGAGCGTGCCGGCCTTGCCGGCCTCGCCGAGCGCCATCCGCGCGACTGCTCCGGCGGCGAGCGCCAGCGGCTCGCGCTGGCGATCGTCACCGGCGGGGCGCAGCCGCCGGCCGTGCTGTGCCTGGACGAGCCGACGCGCGGCATGGACCGCTCGGCCAAGGCGCGGCTCGCGGACGAGCTGATCGGCTTCTCGGCGCGCGGCGTCGCGGTGATCGTGGCCACCCACGACCCGGAGTTCGCGGCGAGCTTCGCGACGCGAGCGATCCTCCTCGCCGACGGCCGCGTGGTCGCCGACTCGAGCCCCGCCGACCTGCTCTCCGGCGGCTGGTACTTCGCGACGGAGACGGCACGCATCCTCGGCGGGCACCGCGGCATCCTCACCGCGGCCCAGGCGCTCGCCGAGCTCGGCGGGGCGCGAACCGCGATCGGGTCGCTGCCGTGAGCTGGCCGCTGGCGTCGTTCGTGATCCTCGCGCTCGCCCTGGCCGGCGGGTTCGCGTGGTATGAGCGCTCGCGGCCGTCGTCGCGCACCGTCGCGCTCGTCGCATCGTTGGCTGCGCTCGCGACGCTCGGGCGGATCGCCTTCGCGCCGCTCCCCAACGTCAAGCCGACGACCGACATCGTGCTGATCGCCGGGTACACGCTCGGCGGCGCCCCCGGGTTCGCCGTCGGCGCGGTCGCCGCGATCGCCTCGAACATCGTCTTCGGCCAGGGTCCGTGGACCCCGTGGCAGATGCTCGCCTGGGGTCTGGTCGGGCTGCTCGGGGCCGCGCTGGCGCGCCGCCGGCGGCCGATCCCGCGGATCGTGCTGGCGCTGATCTGCGCCGCGGCGGGGTTCGCCTACGGGCTGGTGTTGAACTTCTCGACCTGGGTGACCTTCACCGGTCAGCACAACCTCGCGCAGTTCCTGCTGATCGAGGGGCAGGCCTTCACCTTCGATCTCGCGCACGCCGTCGGCAACTTCGTCTTCTTTCTCGCCTTCGGACCGGCGCTGGTCCGCGCGCTGCGGCGCTTCCGGCTGCGAATGGACGTCAGCTGGGGTCTCGCCGGATCGGCGTCGCTGATCCTCGTCTTCGGCCTGGGCGGTCTCGCCGGCGCCCGCCCGAGCGCCGCGCAGGCGTCGGCACCGGGGGTTGACGCGTCGGTCGCCTATCTCGCCCGCGTGCAGAATGCCGACGGCGGCTTCGGCCTGAGCGCCGGCGATCCCTCGTCGCAGCTCGGCAGCGCCTGGGTGGTGATCGGGCTTGCCGCCGCCGGCCGCGATCCGGCGGCGATCCGCCGCGACGGGCACACCACGGTCGGCTGGATGCGCTCGCACCTCGGCCAGCTTCAGGGCGCGGGCGACCTCGAGCGCACGATCCTCGCGCTGAGCGCGGCCCGCGCTCCGCTCGGCGATCTGCTCGCCAGGCTCGAAGCCGACCGCCGCAGCGACGGCTCGGTCGCCGAGCAGGCGAACCTGACGTCGTTCGGGATCCTCGCGCTGCGGGCGGCGGGAGCCGGCGGCGCCGGGCGCGCCGCCGCGTGGCTGGCGCGCGCGCAGAATCCCGACGGCGGGTTCAGCTTCGCGGTGCGCGGCGACCCGAGCGACATCGACGACACGGCGGCGGCGATCGAGGCGCTCGTGTCGGTCTCGGCGCCCCACGCCGTGGTGGCAGCAGCCGCGCGCTACCTGGCAGCCCATGAGAACCGCGACGGCGGCTTTCCGCAGCAGCCGGGCGGCGCGTCCAACTCGCAGTCCACGGCATGGGCGGTGCAGGCGCTCGTCGCCGCCCGCGGGGCGACCCAGCGCGCGATCGCCTACCTGCGGGCGAGGGTCACCGGCACCGGCGCGGTGCAGTATGCGGCGGGGGTCGAGCAGACTCCGGTCTGGGTCACGGCGCAGGCCCTCGCCGCACTGGCCCGCGTGCCGCTGCCGGTCCGCAGCGCGCCGTGACCGCCGGTGAGCCCGCCCGCCGCGCCGGGCGTGGCGAGCCGCCTGCGGTCGGTCGCGGCGAAGCGATCACATATGGTTCCCGCCCGATGCTCATCGGGGTGCCCACCGAGTCGGTCCCGGGCGAGCGCCGCGTGGCGCTCGTGCCCGAGGTCGTGCGCAAGCTGGCGGCACGCGGCGGCGAGGTGATCGTGCAGGCCGGCGCCGGGGCCTCGGCGATGATCCCCGACGCGCTCTACGAGCAGGCAGGCGCGACGGTGAGCGCCGACGCGGCGGCGGTGTGGGGTGCGCCGCTGGTCGTCAAGGTGTCACCGCCGACCGACGCCGAGGTCGCGCAGCTCGCGCGCGGAGCGGTCATCGTCGCGTTCCTGAATCCGCTCGGCAACCCGCAGGGCACGCGGGCCCTGGCCGCCGCCGGCGTCACCGCGTTCGCGATGGAGGCGATCCCGCGGATCTCGCGCGCGCAGTCGATGGACGCCCTGTCGTCGCAGTCGAACGTCGCCGGGTACCGCGCGGCGCTGCTCGGAGCCGAGCACATCGGACGCTTCTTCCCGATGCTGATGACCGCGGCCGGGACGATCCCCCCCGCCAGCGTGCTGGTCCTCGGTGCGGGGGTCGCCGGTCTGCAGGCGCTCGCCACGGCGCGTCGCCTGGGCGCGCAGACGACGGGCTACGACGTGCGCCCCGAGGTCGCCGAGCAGGTCCGTTCGCTGGGCGCGAAATGGCTCGAGGTCGGCATCGAGGCGGCCGGCGAGGGCGGCTACGCGCGCGAGCTCTCGGACGAGGAGAAGGCCTCCCAGCAGCAGGCCCTGACCGACGCGATCAAGCGCTTCGACGTCGTCATCACGACGGCGCTCGTGCCCGGGCGCCCGGCGCCGAAGCTCGTCACCGCCGAGGCGGTCGAGGGGATGAAGCCGGGCAGCGTGATCGTCGACCTCGCCGGCGAGACCGGCGGCAACTGCGAGCTGACGACGCCGGGGCAGGTCACCGTCGAGCACGACGTGACGATCGTCGCCCCGCTCAATCTGGCCGCCGAGATGCCCGAACACGCCTCGCAGCTGTACGCGCGCAACGTGCTGGCGCTGCTCGAGCTGCTGCTCGACGAGCACGGCGTGCTGGCGCTCGACTGGGACGATGAGATTGTCGCCGGGGCCTGTGTCGTGCGCGACGGGGAGATCGTCAACGCGGCCGCCCGCGAGGGCGCGGAGGCCGCCCGCTGATGCTGCTCACCAACCTGACGATCCTCGTGCTCGCCGGCTTCGTCGGCTTCGCCGTCATCTCCAAGGTGCCCAACACGCTGCACACGCCGCTGATGAGCGGCACCAACGCGATCCACGGCATCGTGCTGCTCGGCGGGCTGCTGGTGATCGGGCTGTCCGGCAACGGCACGCTCAACAAGCTGCTGCTGGTGATCGCGATCGCCTTCGGCACGATCAACATCGTCGGCGGGTTCCTGGTCACCGACCGGATGCTCGAGATGTTCAAGCGCAAGCCCACCGCCGCCCCCAAGGACGACGAGCAGTGACCCTCGCGACGAGCTTCATCCACGACCCCAACTTCCTCGACGCCCTCTACATCGTCGCCTTCGCGCTGTTCATCTACGGCCTGTCCGGGCTGACCGGGCCGCGCACCGCCGTGCGCGGCAACCGGATCGCCGCGGTCGGCATGGCGATCGCCGTGGTCGCGACGTTGCTCCAGCGCCAGGAGGGCAGCTGGGGCCTGATCATCCTCGGCGTCGCGATCGGCACGGCCGTCGGCGTCCCGGCGGCGCGCAACGTGAAGATGACCGCGATGCCGCAGATGGTCGCCCTGTTCAACGGCGTCGGCGGCGGCGCGGTGTTCCTGATCGCCTGGGCCGAGTTCCGCCGCTCCGGCGGCTATCACGGCACGGCGCTGTACATCGCGGTGTTCTCGGTCTTCGCGGCGATCGTCGGCTCGATCTCCTTCTGGGGCTCCAACATCGCCTTCGGCAAGCTCCAGGAACTGCTCCCCGGCCGTCCGATCACGCTCGGCGCCGCCCAGCAGCCCGTCAACTTCCTGCTCGGCGCGGTCGCCGTCGCACTCGGCGTGATCATCGCCGCCGGCTCGCACTCGGAGCTGATCTTCATCCTGATGCTGCTGGCCGCCGCGCTGCTCGGCAACGCCGTGGTGCTGCCGATCGGCGGCGCCGACATGCCGGTCGTGATCTCGCTGCTCAACGCGGCCACGGGGCTGTCCGCCGCCGCGACCGGCGTCGCCCTCAACAACCCGGCGCTGATCGTCGCCGGGATGATCGTCGGCGCCTCCGGTTCGATCCTGACCAACCTGATGGCCGTCGCGATGAACCGCTCGATCCCCGCGATCATCGCCGGCGGTTTCGGCGGCGGCGGCATGATCGAGGGCGCCAGCGGCGCCGGCGAGCACGCCGGGAGCGTGCGCTCGACGAGCGCCGCCGACGTCGCGGTCCAGCTCGCCTACGCGCGCCAGGTCGTGATCGTGCCCGGCTACGGCATGGCCGTCGCCCAGGCCCAGCACGCGGTGCGCGAGCTCGCGAAGGCGCTCGAGGCCCGCGGCGTCGAGGTCAAGTACGCGATCCACCCGGTCGCCGGCCGCATGCCCGGCCACATGAACGTTCTGCTCGCCGAGGCCGACGTGCCCTACGAGCAGCTCAAGGAGATGGACGACATCAACCCGGAGTTCTCGCGCACCGACGTCTCGCTGGTCATCGGCGCCAACGACGTCACCAACCCCGCCGCGAAGACCGACCCCGGCTCGCCGATCTACGGCATGCCGATCCTCGACGTCGAGAACTCCCATTCGGTGATCGTCATCAAGCGCTCGATGAACCCCGGCTTCGCCGGCATCGAGAACGAGCTGTACTACAAGCCCGGCACTGCGATGCTGTTCGGCGATGCGAAGTCGGCGGTCGCCGACATCACCGCCGAACTGGCGAACATCTGACGAACACGCGACGCTCCAAGGAGACGATCATGCCCGCAACAGGCACCGCAGAATGGCAGGGCGACCTGCGCTCAGGCAGCGGCACCTTCACCGCCGGCGACACCCTCGGAGGCGAGTACTCGTTCCGCTCGCGCTTCGAGGACGGTCCCGGCGCCAACCCCGAGCAGCTGATCGCCGCGGCGCACGCGGCGTGCTTCTCGATGGCGCTCTCGAACATGCTCGCCGAGGCCGGTACGCCGCCGACCTCGGTCAAGACCGACGCGGTGGTGACGCTGCGCTTCGTCGACGGCGCGCCGACGATCACGACGATCGCGCTGAACACCGTGGGCGTGGTGCCCGGGGTCGACGCGGCCGCATTCGAGCAGCATGCGCTGAGCGCCAAGGCCGGCTGCATCGTCAGCCGCGCGCTCGCCGGCGTGCCCGAGATCACCCTCGAGGTGACGCTCGCGAGCTGATCGCCGGGGCGCGGCCGGGCCCCGGCCCGTCGCGGGCTGGCCGCCGGGCGTGCGAAACTAGGGACGGTGATCGCGCGAGCACAGGCCCTCGAAGCGCTGGCTCGCGAGCGCTTCGACGTCGCGGTGATCGGCGGTGGGATCACCGGCGCCGGCGTCGCGCTCGACGCCGCCAGCCGCGGCTACAGCGTGGCGCTGCTCGAGCGCGCCGACTACGCCTCCGGCACCTCGAGCCGCTCGAGCAAGCTCGTCCACGGCGGGCTGCGCTACCTCCAGCACTTCGACATCGGCCTGGTCCGGGAGGCGCTGCTCGAGCGCCAGCTGCTCGTGGCGCTCGCGCCGCACCTCGTGCGCCCGCTGCCAATCGTCGTGCCGGCCTTCGACGGTGCGCGCCTGGACCGCCTCGTCGGTGTCGGACTGAACCTCTACGACGTGATGGCGGTCGAGCGGCGGCGCGGGCGACGCGCCTCGGCGGTCAACTGGAGCCCGGACCGCCACCGCGTGATCTCCGGCGCCGAGGTGCTCGAGCTGCTGCCGGCCCTGGGTGCCCGCGAACCGACCTCGGGCTATCTGTTCTATGACTGCCAGACCGACGACGTGCGCCTGGTCCTGACCGTCCTCGGCGAAGCCGAGCGCTTCGGCGCGGTCTGCGCCAACGGCGTGGCCGTCGAGGAGCTGATCGAGGAGCGCGGCCGAGCTGCCGGCGTTCGCGCCCGCGACGGCGCCAGCGGCGAGACGCTCATCGTGCACGCCGATCACGTGGTCAACGCGACCGGCGTCTGGGCCGACCGGCTGCGCCCCGACGAGCTGCACGACGAGGCAGAGCTGCCCCAGATCCGCCCGAGCCGCGGCACCCACGTCATCTTCTCCGACGCCGACCTGCACCTGCGCGCCGGGGCCATCGTGCCGGCCGGGGGAGGGCGCACCATCTTCGCGCTTCCGTGGCTCGGTCACACGCTGGTCGGGACGACCGACAACGACTACGACGGCGACCTGGTGCACGTGCTGCCGAGCGACGAGGACATCGACTACCTGCTGCACGCGGTCAACGAGTTCTTCGGCACCTCGCTCGGACGCGAGCGGATCGCCGGTGCGTTCGCCGGCGTGCGGCCGCTGATCTCGACCACCGATTCCAAGTCCTCGGTCGACATCTCGCGCAAGGCCGAGCTGTATGAGACCTCGAGCGGCATGATCACGATCACCGGCGGCAAGCTGACGACCTGGCGGCGGATGGCCAAGATGACCGTCGACCGGCTCGTCGAGTCCGACGCCCGCGAGGCAGCGTGCCGGACCCACGAGATCCCGCTCGGCCAGGCCATCGACGCCGAGGACCTGCAGCGCGTCGCGGGAGTCGACGACGCCGCGTACGCCTCGCTCGCCTCGCGCTACGGGCACCAGGCCGTCGACGTGCTGCGGATCGCCGCCGAGCGTCCCGCGCTGGCGGAGCCGATCGTCGAGGGCCTGCCTGACCTGCTTGCCGAGGCGGTCCACGGGGTACGTCGCGAGCAGGCGCGCGGGATCGGCGACGTGCTGCTGCGCCGCACGCGGCTCGGTCTGCTCGCGGCCCGCCAGGTCGTCTCCTCCGGGACGCTCGAGCCGGTCGCCGAAGCGCTTGGCGAGGAGCTCGGATGGGACGGCGCACGGCGCACGGCGGAGATCGCACGCTTTCAGGACGAGGCCGCTGCCGAAGGGATCGTGGTCGACCTGGTGGTGGCGTGAACCGCCGCCGCGCGCGGCTTGGAGCAATCGTCGTGGCGAGTGCGCTGGCCGCGGCGCCCGCGGCCGCGGCGACCGTCGCGCCGCCGGTCACGATCGACGGTCCGAGCGCGGCGATCGTTGCCCTCGACGGTCTCGCGCTGGCGCAGGACGGCAGCGGCGCGGTCGTCTACCGCAAGCTCGTCGCCGGCGTCCCGCATGTCTTTGCCGCGCTCGAGCAGGCGGGCACGTGGGCGCTGCCGGGGCAACTCGACGCCACGCTCGCCGGCGGCGCCTCGACCTCGGCGGTCGCGGTCAGCAACGGCGGCCGCGTCGCCGTCGTGTGGATCAGCGGCGGGATGCTCTACGCCGCGGTTCATCCCGCGGGCGCCGGCGGGTTCAGCGCGCCGCAGGCGATCGCCGCGGCGAGCGGCACGCCGGCGCTCGGGATGGGCGTGAGCGGCACCGCCTACGTCGCCTTCGTCGCGCCTGCCGGGACGGCGTCGAACATCGACGTCGCGCGCCTGGACCGCAACTCGGCGAGCTTCGCGCTGCTCTCCGGGACGCTCAACCCGGCGCCGATCACGCTCCCGAGCGCCGGCGGACCGACGATCGCCGTGTCCGCCGACGCGACCGCCGTCGTCGCCTGGGCGGCGCTGCAGGCCGACGGATCGACGCACGTGTTCGTGCGGCGCGCGTCCGCGGCCGGGCCGAGCCCGGTGATCGACGATGCGACCGTCGCCACGCTCGGCGGCGTGGCCGGTGGCTCCGCGGACAGCCCGGTGGTCGGCATCGCCTATGACTCGAACTCGGCATGGGTCGCGTTCCGGGAGGCCTTCGGCGCGGTCACGCGGGTCGTCGTCACCAAGCTGCTCGGCGATGAGCTGCGCATCCCCGCGTTCGCCGACTCGCTCGGCCCGGGCGCCGCCGCCAGCTCGGCGCTGGCCCCAAGCCTGGCGATCAACGGCAACGGTGCCGGGTTGCTGGCCAGCGAGCTCTCACCGGCCGACAGCCTGGTCGTCGCTGCGCTCGGAACGCCGGGCAGCCCCCCCGGCTGGACGCCCGGCAGCGTCGTCAACGCCACGCCCGCCGGCGTCGCTCCGAGTCCGCTCGCCGCGCTCTCGGCCCGCGGCACAGGCGTCGTCGTGTACACCCCGGAGGCCGGCGCGCTCGCCGCCGAACCGTTTGCTCGCGGGGTCTCGAGCGCCCCCGTCGCGTTGTCGAACGCGACGCTCGGCCCGGTCGTCGCGGCCGACGGGCTGGCGGCCGGCGCCGACGACAACGGCGACCTGGCCGTCGCGTTCGTCACCGGCAGCCCGACCGCGCTGTCGGTCCTCGTCCAGCCGATCGTCATGGCGCCCAGCGCGCCCCGCGCGACCGGCACGCAGCGCTGGACCGCCAGGCGCCGGCCGGTGCTGCGCTGGCAGGCCTCGCGCGACTCCTGGACGCCACCGAGATACGCCGTCTACCTCGACGGCTCACGGGTCGCCACGACGGCCGGCACCCACTACGCGGTCCCCAGCGACCTGGCCGACGGACGACACCGCTGGCAGGTCGTGGCGATCGATTCGCTCGGCCAGCGCGCGCGTTCGAAGCTCCGCAGGCTGCTGGTCGACGCCGCGCCACCGGTCGTCCGGCTGCGGGTCGCCGGGACGCGCCGCGCGGGCGCCGCGGTCAGCTTTGCAGTCAACGCCACGACGCCCTCGGGCGTGCGGCGCGTGTCGCTCGACTACGGCGACGGCCATGCCGCCGGCGCGGCTCGCGCGACGCACGTCTACGCGAGCGCGGGGCACTACACCGTCGTCGTCACCGTCACCGACGGGGCGCGGGTCAGCGCGGTGCTGCGCGTGGGCGTGACGATCTCGTGAGCGTCGTGCTGCGGGCGGGGGGTAGCAGCCACGTGCTCGGCGGATCGCCCTGGCTGATGGGGATCGTCAACGCGACCCCGGACAGCTTTTCCGATGCGGGCCGCCACCCGACGCTAGCGTCGCGCCTCGCGCTGGCGCGGGAGCTGATCGCCGCCGGGGCCAGCGTGATCGACATCGGTGGCGAGTCGGGGACGACCAATCGCCCGCCGCTCGAGGCGGCCGAGGAGATCGAGCGTGTCGTGCCGCTGATCGAACGCGTCGCCGACGAGGGCGGCGCGCTGGTCTCCGTCGACACCTACAAGCCGGCCGTGGCGCGGGCCGCGATCGCCGCCGGCGCGACGATCGTCAACGACGTCAGCGGCCTGCGCGATCCAGAGCTCGCCGACGTCTGCGCGCAGACCGGCGCCGCGCTGATCGTGATGCACACGCGCGCGGCGCCCAAACAGCGCCTGCAGGACCCGGATCTCTACGGCGACGTGGTCGCCGAGGTGATGGGCTTCCTCGGTGAGCGGCTCGAGCTGGCGCGCTCGCGCGGCGTCGCCGATGAGCAGCTGATCGTCGACCCCGGCCCTGACTTCGCCAAGACGCCGGCGCAGACCATCGAGCTGCTGCGAGGCGCGGCGCGCCTGCACGAGTTCGGCCGGCCGGTCCTGCTGGCCGTGTCGCGCAAGGACTTCGTCGGCGCGCTGACCGAGCGCTCGCCGCGCGACCGCGGCGCCGGGACGCTCGCGGCGCTGGCCTACGGGACGGAGCTCGGCGCCCAGATCTTCCGGCTTCACGACGTCGCCGCGGCGGCCGACTTCCTGACCGTCCTCGGGGCGCTGCGCGGGGACCGCGAGGTCGCGCCGGAGCTGGCGCTCGCCGACGAGCTGCGCTGGGAACCGCCGGACCACCAGCTACAGTAGGAGCACGGGTGCCGGCGGCTGACACCAACGCCGCGGGACGCCTTCCACCCATTCCAAAGGAACACGATGTCGATCATCAGCCCAGCCGATCTTGAGGCGAGCCCGCTCGCCGACCTTCACGCCCTCGCCTCAGCGCTCGGAATCGACGGGTTTCGTCGCCTGCGCAAGGACGATCTCGTCGACGCCATCCTGGCCCGCCAGGGCGCCAGCGTCCCCGCGCGATCGCGGCCGGCCGCGCGCCGCGGTCGCGCCGTGCCGACCGCGCCGGAGGAGGACGAGACGACGGCGTCCGAGGAGGACGCCGCGCCGCGCGAGGACTCCGATGAGCGGCCCGCTCGCTCCAGCCGGCCGCGGCGGCGTCGCGGGCGCTCCCGCGAGCCCGGCGAGGACTCCGCGGCGCCTGCCGATTCGGACCGCGATCGCGATCGCGACCGCGACCGCGGGCGCGGGCGAGCGGAACCCGACCACGCCGTGGACCGCATCGCCGAGGGCGTCGTCGAGCTGCTCGTCAACGGCTCCGGCTTCCTGCGCGTCAACGCCAACGAGGTCTCCGACGATGACGTCTACATCTCCGCGGCGCAGGCGCGCCGCTGCGAGCTGGTGGCCGGCGATCGGATCAGCGGCCCGGTGCGCGCGGCGCGGCGCTCCGAGCGTCACCCATCGCTGATCCGCATCGACACGATCAACGGCGTCGCCGCCGAGCAGGCGGTGGTCGGCACGCGGATCGACGAGGTCGAGGTCGATTTCCCGACCGAGGCCTTCGCGCTCGGCGACGATCCTGCGCTGGCCGCGCTGCCGCCGTTCGGGCGTGGCTCACGGGTACTGATCGTCGGTCCGTCGCGCTCCGGCCGCAGCGTCCTGGTCGGTCGCATCGCCGCCGTGCTCGCGGCCACCGACGGCCTCGACGTCGAGCTGCTCCTCGTCGGCGTACGCCCCGAGGAGCTCTCGGCCGCGAAGGAGCTCGCGCACGCGACGGCCACCGGCCTGTCGTTCGCAGCGTCGGTCGACGCTCAGGAGACCGCCGTCGAGCAGGCCGCCGAGCGCGGCCGGCGGATCGCTGTGCGTGGGGGCCACGCCGTGCTCCTGGTTGACACGCTCGACGGGCTCGGCTCCGGCGCCGTGCGCCGCACCATGGCGGCCGCGCGCAACCTGCGCGGCGCGGGGTCGCTGAGCGTGATCGCGACGGCCCGCGTGTCGCTGGGCGGAGAGAGCACGCTGATCACGCTGTCGCCCGGCGGAGAGATCGACGCGCTGGCCAGCGGCACGCTGCGCGCGGAGCTGCTCAGCGCGGCGGCCAAGCCGGCGCGGGTGCGCAAGCCGCGCGCCCCCCGAAAGACGCCGGCGAGCGCGCCGGCCGACATCGCGGCTGAGCCGGCCGACACGCCGACCGACGCGACCGACGCCGCCGGAGGCGAGGACGACGTCACGCTCTGATCGCCGCAACCGCCGCAACCGCCGCGACACGCCCGGCTAGCGCAGGCCCGTCAGGAGGCCCGGTAGGCGACGCGGCCCCAGGAGGGCTCGGGGGCGAGCTCGATCGGCTCGCCGCCGCGGTCGGGCTGCACGTAGGAGAAGGTGTGCGTCTCGTCACAGAAGGCGATGTCGAGCTCACCCTCGTGGACCCGCTGGTCAAGCCAGGCTCCGCGGAACACGAGGCGGCGCAGCCAGTGCACCAGCGAGCGCTCCGCCGGGCCGACGATCTCGGGCCAGCAGTCGTTCACGTGATCGCCGAGCGCCGAGGCGGGATCGAGGATCTCCCCGTTGACGGCGAGGTTGACGAGATCCTCCAGCTCAGGGTCGTCGAGGCGTTCGTCGATGAAGCCAAGACGCAGCGCGGCCTGCTCGCAGCGCTCGCGGAAATCCGCCTCGTTGAAGGTGAAGCGCAATTCTCCGTACTCGAGCACGAAGTCCTCGCCAGAGTTGTAGTTTCCACGACGCGCGGTATCCATAGACAGGCCCTTCCGTGGGGCCGTCGGCATCATAAGCTGCTTTCCTGCATCGGCGACCGCGCTGCATGCTTTCTTTCAGGGCAAGGACGACGAGAATCGACAATGGGCGCTGAACGGAGGCTGGCGTGGCCCGGCTGAGCGAGTACGGGCTGCGGCGAACGGTCGGCGTGTCGGGCCTGTTCGCGAC
>DATLQS010000071.1:0-22035 GCA_035535075.1 Solirubrobacteraceae bacterium | reverse complement strand
CACCCTCGACGTCGAGGCGCGTGCGCGCGGCGCGGACTTCCACGCGAAGCTGCCGCGGATCCCCGGCTCGGACCCCGCCGGGGTCGTCCTCGAGGTCGGGCCCGGTGTCACGGAGTTCGCCGTCGGCGACCGGGTGGTCTGTACGAGCACGCTGTTCTGCGGCCGCTGCGAGGCCTGCCTCGCCGGGTTGACGCACGCCTGCGATGACCACCGCGTGGTCGGCGTGCACATCGACGGCGGGGACGCGGAGCGGGTCGTCGTGCCCGCCGAATCGGTGCAGCCGATGGCCGATCATGTCGGATTCGACCAGGCCGCGGCGATGGCCGTGAGCTACCCGGTGGCCTGGAACCTGTTGCGCCATGCCGCGGACGTCAAGGCCGGCGACAGCGTGCTCGTGATGGGCGCCGGCGGCGGTCTTGGCATCGCCGGCGTGCTCGTCGCGCGCGCGCTCGGCGCGCACGTGATCGCCGCCGCCGCGAGCGACTGGAAGCTCGAGCGTGCCCGCGAACTGCTCGGGGCCCATGAGACCGTCAACTACACGCGACCGGGCTGGGCCGAGGGACTGCACGGCGTCGCCGTGGTGTACGAGAACATCTCCTCGCCGGAACTCTTCGACGCTGCGCTCGGCACGCTGCGGCCCTACGGAAGGCTGGTCACGTGCGGGGCCCACGGCGGCGGCGTCGTCGCGTTGAACGTTCGTACGCTCTACCGTCGCCACCTTTCGATCATCGGCGGCACGGGCGCAAGCGCCACGGCCACCCGCGAGGTCTTCGCGGCCGTGGCGGACGGCACCATCGCGCCGCCGCCGGTGTTTCACCACTTCGCGCTCGAGCAGGTCGCCGCGGCGCACGAGGCGGCGTTGGGACGCGATCTCTTCGGCCGCATCGTCCTCACCATCGGGTCCGGCTGAAGCGACCAAGCGCCGTGGCCCGCCCCACAAACCCAGCTGGGCTCAGCCCTGGAGACGACCTATCATGCCTGAGTTGACCACGGTTCGCGAGCGCACCTTCGACGTCATGCGCCACCACCGCATGACGCGGATCTTCGGCAATCCGGGGTCCACCGAGATCCCGTTCCTCACCGACCTCCCGGCCGAGTTCGAGTTCGTGCTCGCGCTGCACGAGGGCTCGGTGGTGGGAATCGCCAGCGGCTACGCGCTCGCGACCGGCGCCCCGGCGTTCGTCAACCTCCACACGGCCCCGGGGCTTGGCCACGCCGGGAACGCGATCGCCGGCGCACGCGACTCGCGGGCGCCGCTGGTGATCGTCGTCGGGCAGCAGGATCGCGCCCACTCGGCGATGGCTCCGTTCCTGACCGGTCGTGACCTCGATCGCCTCGCCGGCAGCTATCCCGTGTGGGCCTGCACGCCGGCCCGCCCCCAGGACCTCCCGGGAGCGATCGCCCGAGCCTGGCACGAGGCTCGCACGGCGCGCGGCCCGGCGCTGGTGATCGCGCCGATGGGAGACTGGGCCGAGCCGGCGGACGCCGACGCCGTCGGGGCCCCCGAGCGGCTCATCCTGTCCTCGAGCGCGGACCCCGCCGCCGCGGCGGAGCTCGCGGATCTGATCGAGGATGCTCGCTCACCGGCGATCGTCGTCGGCGCGGGCTGCGACAGCCCCGAGGGTTGGGCCGGCACGGTCGCGCTCGCGGAGCGACTCGGCTGCCCGGTCTGGCAGGAGGCCTTCGGCGACCGCGCCGGGTTCCCGCAGGATCACCCGCTGTGGGCCGGGCATCTCCACTGGCGCCGGCCGCTGATGCGCGCGACGCTCGCCCCGCACGATCTCGTCATCGTCCTTGGCGCCGGTGCGCTGCGGCTGTACATGTATGAGCCGGGGCCGTTTCTCGAACCGCACACGCGGGTCGCCGTGGTCAGCGCCGACCCGGAGCAACTGCACCGAAGCGCCGCAACGCTGGCGCTGCTCGGCGCTCCCGGACCGCTTGCCGCGGCGGCCGCAGCGCTGCTCGCGGCGCGGCCGTTCGACCCGGCCGCGGCGCCGCTGCACGTGGCGCCGCCGGCGCCACCCCCGCCCGCCGCCGGCGAGCCGATGGTGCCCGGTCACGTGCTCGCGGCGCTGGCCGAGCGCCTGCCGCGCGACGCGGTGCTCGTCGAGGAGAGCCCGTCGAGCCGCCCGGAGCTGCTCGAGCGGCTCCAGGCGCGGATGCCGATGGGCTTCGTCGCCAACGCCAACGGCGGTCTCGGCTTCGGACTGTCGGGCGCGATCGGACTGCGCATGGGCGCGCCCGAGCGACCGGTCGTCGCCGTGCTCGGCGACGGCTCGACGCTCTACGCGATCCAGGCGCTGTGGAGCGCCGCCCGCTACCGTGTCGGCCTGCTCGTGATCGTCATGGCCAACGGCAGCTACGCGGTGATGGACGCGCTCGCGCGCGACGCCGGCGGCACCGGCGCCTGGCCGCGGTTCGACAACGTGCGAATCGCCGCGATCGCCGAGGCGCTCGGTTGTCCGTCGCGGCGGATCGCCGGACACGACGTGCTGCTGGCGACCCTCGACGAGGTGCTTCCCACGCTCGCCGCGCGCGAGGAGCCGCTGCTGCTCGAGGTCGCGGTGTCGGCATGACCCGGCTCGCGGGCAAGAGCGCGCTGATCACCGGCGGTGCCGGCAGCATCGGGCTCGCGACGGCGCGGGCGTTCGTCGCCGAAGGCGCCTCGGTCCTGCTCGTCGACCTCGACGGCAGCGCGCTCGAGCGCGCGGTCGACGAGCTCGGCAGCGAGCGCGCCGGCTATCGCGTCGCCGACACCACCGACAGCGACGCCGTCGCGGCGGCCGTCGCGGCCGCCGTCGATCGCTTCGGCTCGCTCGACGTCGCGTTCGCCAACGCCGGCATCTTCGGGACGGTCGCGCCGGTGACCGAATATCCCGAAGAGGTGTTCGAGCGGGTGCTGCGAGTCAACGTCCTGGGACCGTTCCTGGTCGCCAAGCACGCCCTGCGCGCGATGCGATCCGGAGCGAGCCTGATCATCAACTCGAGTGTCGTCGGGCTCACCTCGGACGCGGGCATCAGCGCCTATGCAACGTCAAAGCACGCCCTCGTCGGCCTGATGCGCACGGCCGCCAAGGAGATGGCACCGGCCGGCGTCCGCGTCAACACGATCCACCCGGGACCGACCGACAACGCCTTCCAGACGGCCATCGAGATCGAGGCGATCGGCGCCTCGGCGCACGAGTCGGCGGCGGTGTTCAATCAGATGATCCCGCTCGCGCGCCACGCCACGACCGCCGAGATCGCCAACGTCGTGGTCTTCCTCGCCAGCGACGAGAGCGCGTTCATGACCGGAGCAACCGTCGCGGTGGATGGCGGACTGAGCATCTGACGCGCTCGCACACGCCCAACGTCATCGATATGCAAACCTCTGTCGTGCGCAGCGTCGCGATCAACCACACAAGGGAGAGCAGATGGCAACCACAGGACTCGCGGAGCAGCAGCTCCTGATCAACGGTGAGTGGCGCGCCGCACAGTCGGGCGACGCCTTCGAGACGCGCAACCCCTACACCGGCGAAGCCGCCACCAGCGCCACCGCGGCCGGCCGTGAGGACGCACGCGCTGCGGTGGACGCCGCGCACGCCGCCTTCGCAGAGTGGTCGACGACCGGCCCCGGCGCGCGCCGGGCGATGCTCTCACGCGCCGCCGACCTGATCATCGAGCGCCAGAACGAGATCGCCGAGACGATGATCGAGGAGACCGGCGCAACGTTCGGCTGGGGCATGTTCAACTGCATGCTCGCATCGGGAATACTTCGCGAGGCCGCGGCTCAGACCTACGGCACGGTCGGCGAGGTCATCCCGTCCGATATCCCCGGCAAGCTCGCGATGGCGGTCCGCGCGCCGGTCGGCGTGGTCGTCGGGATCGCTCCCTGGAACGCCCCCGTGATCCTCTCGGCGCGGGCGGTGGCGACGCCGTTGGCGTTCGGCAACACCGTTGTCCTGAAGGCCTCCGAGCTGTGTCCGCGCACGCACGCCCATGTCGCCGCTGCGATCGCCGACGCCGGCGTCCCGCCCGGCGTGATCAACTTCCTCACCAACGCTCCGGCTGACGCCGCCGAGGTCGTCGAGGAGCTGATCGCCCACCCCCACACCCGCCGCATCAACTTCACCGGTTCGACGCGCGTCGGGCGGATCATCGCCGAGATCGCGGGACGTCACCTCAAGCGCGTGCTGCTCGAGCTCGGCGGCAAGGCGCCGTTGATCGTGCTGGCCGACGCCGACCTCGAGCGCGCAGCCGCGGCGACCAGCTTCGGCGCGTTCTTTCACCAGGGGCAGATCTGCATGTCGACCGAACGGATCGTCGTCGAGCGCTCGGTGGCGGAGCGCTTCAGCCAGTTGCTCGCCGCCCGCGCGAGCGCGTTGACCGTCGGCGATCCGCGCGACCCGGATACGCAGATCGGGCCGCTGATCAACGAGGCGGCGCTGGAACGGGTCAGCGCGATGGTCGACGACGCGCGCGAGCGCGGCGCGGAGATCCTCGCCGGAGGCGAGGCGGCCGGTCCGTGCTACCCGCCGACCGTGCTGCTCGGGGTCAGCCCCGAGATGCGCGCCTACGGCGAGGAATCGTTCGGACCGCTGGCGTCGATCGTCGTGGTCGACGGCGTCGAGCAGGCGATCGAGGTCGCCAATGACACCGAGTACGGGCTCTCGGCCGCCGTCTTCAGCGCGAACGTCCCGGCGGCCCTCGAGGTGGCGCAGCGGATCCAGAGCGGAATCTGCCATATCAACGACACCACGGTTCACGACGAGCCGCAGATGCCGTTCGGGGGCGTCAAGGACAGCGGCTGGGGTCGCTTCGGCGGCCACGCCGCGCTCGAGGAGTTCACCGAGCTGCGCTGGATCACGATCCAGGAGACCGAGCGCCACTACCCGATCTGAGACGCCCGGAGCCGGTGCGGGGCTGCCCGGAGGCCCGGCGGACTCGCAGCGTTGATGGCGGCGGCGAGCGCGCCCCAATCGCGCGCCCCAATCGCGCGCGCCGTCGCCACCGAGCGCTACTCTGATCTGCGACCCGCCCGATGAGCAGACGAACCCTCAGCGTCGTGCTTGCGCTCGCGCTCATCGCGCTCGCGATCCCGGCCGCCGCATACGCCGTCATCACAACGCTGACCAACCCGCCCGACACCAACGCGACGGCGAGCTGTCCGGGAACCGCCGCGACGCCGTGCACCGTGGTCTCGCGAACGACGGCCATGCAGGTCAAGGTCGGCGACACCGCGACGCCGTTCAAGGTCACGACCGCCGGGCGGCTGGTCGGCTGGGAGATCACGCTCAGCTCGCCGACGTCCTCGCAGATCAAGTATTTCGACGCCAACGAGGGCGGGACCTCGCAGGCCGCGATCGCCGTGATCCGCCAGGTCAAAGCCCTTGACTACAAGCTCGAGTACGAGTCGCCGGTGATCCACCTCCAGCCCTATTTCGGGCAGACCGCCGACTTCCCGCTGACCACCTCGGTGGCGGTCAGGGCGGGAGACGTGATCGCCCTGACCGTGCCGACGTGGGTGCCGGCGCTGGAGCTCCAGGCCGGTCGCAAGGCCGCCTGGCGAGCCAGCCGCAACAGGAAGCAGTGCACGAGCGTCGGTGTCGAGACCGCGCAAACCGTGCCCGGCTCCGTCCTGCAGTACTACTGCATCTACCGCACGGCGCTGGTCGACTACAGCGCGATCGTGATCTCGACGCCGTAATCGGCGGACGCGCGATCGTCTAGGGTGAGTCGATCGCGACTCCGACCCGCCTTTACCATCTGCCGCGCAGCCGCTCCACGCGCGTCCTCTGGACGCTTGGGGAGATCGGTGTCCCGTTCGAGCTCACGCTGATGACCGGCGCGGATCGCAAGAGCGAGGCCCACGTCGCCAGGCACGCGCTCGGCCGCGTGCCCGTGATCGAGGACGATGCCGGGTACCTGTTCGAATCGGCGGCGATCGTCCTGGCCCTGGCCGACCGCCATCCCGATGCCGGGCTCAACTTCCCGCTCGGCACGCGCGAGCGTGAGCTGGTCTACCAGTGGGTGCTCTTCGCGATGGCCGAGCTCGAGCCGCGGATCGTCGAGGTCCGCGATTGCCGCGAGGCGGATCCGCCGCGCGCGGTCGCCGCCGCGGAGCGCTTTCGAGCCGGGGCAGCGCTCGTCGAGCGAGCCGTCGAGGGCCGGGGGTTCATCGTCGGGGACCGGCTCAGCGCGGCGGACATCGTCATCGGCTCGGTGGCGGGCTTCGCGCGGCGCTTCGAGCTGCTCGCCGGGTTCGACGAGTTCAACCGCTACGTCGACGGCCTCGAGGCCCGGCCCGCCTTCCAGCACGCCAACGAGCCCGCGCAGTGATCTGCGCGCCTCAGTCGCCGCCGGCGTAGCGCTCGCGCAGCCGCTGCTTGTCGACCTTGCCAACCGAGGTCTTCGGCAGCTCGCTCAGCACCTCGATGCGCTCGGGCATCCACCAGCTGGCGACCTCGCGAGCCAGGCCGCTGCGCACGACGTCGAGATCGATCTGCTCACCGGCGGCCGCGACGAGGACCGCCAGCGGGCGTTCACCCCATGTCTCGTCGACGATCGCGATGACCGCGGCCTCGGCCACGGCGGGCTGGCGCGCCAGGTGGCTTTCCAGCTCGGTCGAGCTGATCCACTCCCCGCCGGACTTGATCAGGTCCTTGAGGCGGTCGACGATCTCGACACTGCCGGCGGGATCGATCCTGGCGATGTCGCCGGTCCGCAGCCAGCCGTCGTCGAACGCCCGCCGATTGGTCTCCTCGTCGACATCGAGGTAGGCACGGCAGACCCATGGCCCGCGAACCTCGAGCTCCCCGACGGCCTGGTCATCCCACGGCAGCTCGTCGCCGTCGCGATCGACGATCCGCAACTCGACGCCGGCGATCGCGGTCCCCTGGCGCACCGTCGGCGAGGGATCGGCGGACGCCGCCGTGCCGGTCAACCGCAGCGTGGTCCCGGAGCCGGCCTCGGTCATCCCCCACGACGACACGAACTCGACGCCCGCCGCGAGATAGCGCTCGGCGAGCGCCCGCGGCGCCGCCGACCCCCCGGAGAGCACGCGGCGCAGCGACGAGAGGTCGCGCTGCGGATCCTCGAGCGCCTCGAGCAGGCGCACCCAGAAGGTCGGGATGCCGGCGGCGAGCGTCACGCGCTCGCGCTCGATCAGCGACGCCAGCGCAGCCGGCGAGGTGTCCGCGCCGGCCAGCACGAGCTGCGCCGGAGCGAGCGCCGAGGAGTACGGCAACCCCCAGGCCATCAGGTGGAACATCGGGGTCAACGGCAGCACGACGGCGTCGCGGCTGACGCCGTGCGAGTCGATCGACAGCGCGCCGAGCGCGTGCAGGACAACCGAACGATGGGAGTAGACCACGGCCCTGGCCGCGCCGGTCGTGCCGCTGGTGTGGCAGATGCACAGCGCCTGCTGTTCGCTCATCGGCCCGAGCTCTCGCGCCGGCTCCGCCGCGGCGAGCAGATCCTCGTAGCGGTGTGCGCCGGCGAACGGCTCGGCGAGCTCGCCCCCGTCCTCCATCACCACGATGGTGCGCACGGGCAGCCGCGCGTGGTGCTCCGCGAGCAGCCCGGTCAGCGACGCGTCGACGAACAGCGCGCTGTCGCCGCAACGCTCGAGCTGGCTGAGGAGCTGGGCTGGGTTGACGCGCGCGTTGAGCGTGTGCAGCACGCGCCCGCCGCAGGGCACGGCGTAGAACAGCTCGAGATGGCGGTGGCTGTTCCAGGCGAGCGTCGCCACGCGCGCGCCGGCGCCAACGCCAAGCGTCTCGAGCACCGTGATCAGGCGGCGGCTGCGCAGCGCGATCTCCCCCCAGCTGTGGCGGACGACGCCGCTCGCCAGGACGGAGGTCACCGGCACGTGGGCGCCGACCGACTCGAGCCGTCGGAGCACCAGCTCGAGGGTCAGCGGCAGATCCTGCATCAGCCCCTGGGGCAGCGCGGTCCGTCCGTCCGCGGCCCCCCCGGTCGCCTGCGGCCCGAAGCTCGTCGGCGCCATCAGCGAATGTAGGTCTGCAGGCCCGGCCGGATTCGCTTCTCGTCGAGGAACTGCTTGAGCCCTTCGCCGCGCCCGTCCTCGCGGTCGAGGTGCTGCGACTGCTCGAGCTTGGCGTAGAGGTAGTCCTCCGCCACGTCCCAGCCGAGCGCCTGGCAGTTGCGGAAGCCGAGCTTCGCGGCATACAGGGCAACCGGGCTCTTCTCGAGCAACTCGCGCGCGAGGGCCTCGACCTCACCGCGCAACTGGGCCAGCGGGGTGCTCCAGTTGACCAACCCCATCTCGGCGGCCCGGCGCCCGTCAAACGTGCGGCCGGTCATGATGTGCAGCAGTGCGTTGCGGCTGCCGATCGTCTCCGCCAGCGCGCGACTGACGACGCTCCCGGGCGGGATCCCCCAGTTGATCTCCGAAACCCCGAAGGTCGCCTCGTCGGCCGCCACGGCCAGGTCGCAGCCGACGAGCGGGATGAACGCACCGCCGAAGCACCAGCCGTTGACCATCGCGATCGTCGGCTTGGCGTAGGCGCGCAGCATCCGGATCTGCCAGTCGCCGTTGTCGCGACGCACCTTGCGCTGGACGTGGGCCGGGGCGGCGTCGACATCGCGGAAGTACTCCTTGAGGTCCATCCCCGCGGAGAACGAGTCGCCGGCCCCGGTGAGCACGAGCACGCCGGCGTCGTCGTCGGCGTCCAGGACCTCGAGGACCTCGATCATTTCGCTGTTGAGCTTCGGATTCATCGCGTTGCGCTTCTCCGGACGGTGCAGCTCGACCCAGGCGATCCGTTCGTCCAGGCTCACGCGCACCGTCTCCCAGCGTCCGTCGTAGCTCATCTCGTGCTCCGATCTCGAAGGTGTTCTACAGGCCCAGCGAGCGCCCGATGATCTCGCGCATGATCTCGTTGGTGCCGCCGAATATGCGGGTCGCGCGGGCGTCGGCCCAGGCCCGCGCGATCGGGTACTCCGCCATGAAGCCGTAGCCTCCATGCATCTGGACGCAGCGATCGAGCACGCGACCCTGAAGCTCGGTGCACCACCATTTTGCGACCGCCGCGTCCTCCGGCGTCAGCTCCCGGATCCCCAGGGCCTCGACGCAGCGATCGAGATACGCCTGCGCCACCTCGATCTCGGCGTGGCACTCCGCCATCTGGAACCGGGTGTTCTGGAAGGCGCCGATCGGTTGGCCGAACGCCAGCCGCCCGCGCACATACTCGAGCGTCGTGGCGAGACCGGCGCGCGCTGCGCCGAGCGCGCCGATCGCGATCGACAGGCGCTCCTGAGCCAGGTTCGACATGAGATAGCCGAACCCGGCGCCCTCGTCGCCGAGCAGGTTGGCCACCGGGACCTGGACCGAGTCGAAGAACAGCTCGGCGGTGTCCTGGGAGTGCTGACCGATCTTCTCGAGGTTGCGGCCGCGCGCGAAGCCGTCCATTCCGCGCTCGACGAGCAGCAGGCTGACACCGCGGTGGCGCTCGCCCGGGTCGGTCTTCACGGCGACGATGATCAGGTCCGCGTTGATCCCGTTGGTGATGAACGTCTTTGCTCCGTTGAGCAGGTAGTGCTCGCCGGAGCGGATCGCGGTCGTCTTGATCCCGGCGAGATCGGAACCCGTGCCGGGCTCGGTCATTGCGATCGCGAGGATCAGTTCGCCGCGGGCGATCGCCGGCAACCAGCGTTCGCGCTGCTCGTCGTTGGCGTAGGTCAGCAGGTAGGGCAGGCAGACATCGTTGTGCAGGGTCAGTCCGAGCGCGAAACCGCCGACCTGTGCCAGGGCCGCCTCCTCGCCGATCACGAGGTTGAAGCGGAAGTCGTCGATGCCCGCGCCGCCGTAGCGCTCCGGGATCGCCATTCCCGCGAAGCCGAGCGCGGCGGCCTTGGCATAGAGCTCGCGCGGGACGATCCCCGCGCTTTCCCACTCGGCGTAGTGAGGGCACGCCTGCTCAGCGAGAAAGCGGCGGAAGCTCTCGCGGTAGCTGTCCTGCTCCTCGCTGAAGAGCGTGCGTCGTATCAGACACCGTCGCCTTCGCCGCGATCAAGCAGCAGCACGCGCAGCGGCGAGCCGGTACCGCCGCGGATCTTCAGCGGCAGCGCAAGGAACAGGCCGCTCGCGGCGACCTCCGCGAGTCTGCGAAGCCCTTCGACGATCAGGATCCCGCGCGGGAGGAACCACGAGCTGTGGCCGTGACCCAGGCCGATCTCGCCGTCGATGCACGGCACGTCGCAGCCTGCCGTGTCGGATGCCACGGCGGCGACCCCGGCCTCGGCGAGGTAGCGGCAGGCGTCCTCGCTCAGCCCGGGCTCGTTGCGCCCCCAGAAGCCGGCATCGGCACCATCGCCCGCTTCCGGCCAGTGCCGGTCCCAGCCCATCTCGATGATCGCCACATCACCGGGCTCGAGCGCGAAGCCGGCGTCGTCGGCAGCGGCGGCGAGCGCGGCGGCATCGAGCAGCTCGCCCGGTTCGGCCGCCCGGCCCGAGAGGTCGAACTTCTTGTAGGGGCGCAGCAGCAGCGCGTCGGCAGCGACGTGCTCGACGGTCAGGCCGTGGCGGTCGAAATGAAACGGCGCATCGAGATGCGTGCCCGTGTGCTCGGCCAGCGCGATCCGGTTGGCGGCCGCGCCGGCGTCGTCGTGACCGAACAGCGGTGTGATCTCCGGGCCCTGGTAGGCCACGAACATCGGCATGCCCGGCTCGATCACCGGCGAGGCGTCATGTACGCGAAACTCGCGCAGGGCCGCAAGCAACGCCGTAACCGGGGTCGCCGGCTCCCTCTCGATCGGCACCGGGCGATTGTGACGGCCGAGCCGGGCCCCGTCAACGGCCGCCGCCCGATCACCCGAGCTGCGCCGTCTGCGAGATCGCCACCGCGGTCGAGGCTTCCGCGACGGCGGCGTCGCGGTACTCCGGTGGACGCCGCAGCCGCCGCTGCGCGGCGACACCGAGGCCGGCGGCGAACAGGCACGCCAGCGCGCCCGCGCCCAGACCGGTGCGTGCGCCGGCCAGCGTGATGATCGCGCCGACCGTTGGCCCGCCGATCGGCGTCGAGCCCTGCAGCGCGACGAACCACAGCGCCATCACGCGACCGCGCATCGCGGGGTCGGCCGCGAGCTGCAGCGTCGAGTTGCCGGTTGACATGAACGACACGCTCGCCGCGCCGACGAGCGCCAGCGCGATCAGTTCGACGGGCATGCTCGGGGCGAGCGCGGCAAGCGCGAGCGCGACCGCAAAGGCGACCGCCGCGATGGTCACCGGGCGCAGGCCGGTGTGGCCGCGTGCCGCCACGACCAGGCCGCCGACGATCGCTCCCAGCCCCATCGCCGAGGTCATGAAGCCGTATCCCTCCGCCCCGGCGTGCAGCGCGTGGCGGGCCATCACCGGCAGCGACACCTGGAACTCGTAGGCCAGCGTGCCGACGAGGCCCATCATCAGCAGCGGGACGGCGATCTCCGGAGTCGAGGCGGCATAGCGGAGTCCCTGCCGCAGCTGTCCCGCGGCGCGCGGCGCCGGCGGCGTCGGGCGCAGCGCCGAGCGCTCCATCGTGACCAGCGACACGACCACCGCGACGAAGCTGGCGGCGTTGATCAGGAAGCACTCGCCGAGACCCACGGTGGCGATCAGGACGCCCGCCACCGCCGGTCCGACGGCGCGCGCGACGTTGACCTGGACCGAGTTGAGGCTGACCGCGTTGCGCAGCGTGTCGGGGCCGACCATCTCGAGCACGAAGGACTGGCGCGCCGGGTTCTCGAACGCGTTGTTGAGGCCGAGCACGACGGCCAGCACGCCGATCTCCCACAGCTGCACCGCGCCGGTGATCGTCAGCACGCCCAGCGCCAGCGCCTGGAGTCCCATCGCCGTCTGCAGCACGATCATCAGCCGGCGCTTGTCGACGCGGTCGGCGATCACGCCGCCGTAGGGCGCGAGCAGCAGCACGGGCAGTGTCTGCAGTGCGACGATCACCCCGAGCGCGGTGGCCGAGCCGGTCAGCGACAGCACCAGCCAGGACTGTGCCGCCATCTGCATCCAGGTGCCGATCAGCGAGGTGGCCTGGCCGATGAAATAACGGCGGTAGTTGGGCACCGCCAGCGCCGCGAAGGTGCGCCGGCGCGTCGCGCCCAGCGCGTCGGGACCCAGGTGCCCAGACGCGTTCATCGCATCCGCTCCGCGAGCGCCTCGAGCGCCGGGAGCGCTTCGACGATCGCGCGGCGCTCCGCCGGCGCCAGTTCGGCGAGCTGCGCGGCCAGCGCCTCGCTGCGCTCGCGATGGATCCGCTCGCGGATCCGTCGCCCGGCAGCGGTCGCCGTGGCCAGGGCGACCCGTCGGTCGCCGGGATCCGTGGTGCGCGCCGCGAGGCCCGCCTCGCAGAGCCCGCCGAGGGCGCGCGAGAGCATCGTCGGGTGGAGCGTCTCGCGCTCAGCCAGCGCGGCCAGCGGGAGCGGCCCGTGTCGAACCAGCGTGAAGAGCACCGAAACCTGCGTGGGGGTGAGCCCGCTCCCGGCCTGCGTCGGGCGCAGCCGCCGGCCAAGCCGCGCGATGGCCGCCCGCAGGCGCGCGCTCGCGTCCTCGTCGTCGCCTGCCTTCACCACTGCGCGCCTCCACAGAAACTTGCTTGCCAGCAAGCATCTTATCGCACGCGACCCGCGGGGCTGCGCGTCAGCCGCTGCGGCGCTGCGCGAACGTGCCGAAGACGATGTCCCACCACGGCGCGCTGATCCCGTAGCCGTTGGTTTCGTCCTCGAAGTGGTGGCGCATGTGCAGTTCGCGCAGCCGGCGCTCGAGCGCCGTGCGGGGCTGGCGATGGTGATGCAACGCGTAGTGCAGCATGTCGTAGGCGAGGTAGCCGGCGAGGAAGCCGGCGCCGACAGCCCAGCCGAGCGGCGTGCCGACGATCGCGACGAAGGCGGCGAGGAACAGCGCCGCGAGGGGCACCGAGACGGCGGGCGGCATGACCAGTCGCAGCGGGTCGTTCGGATGGTCGTGGTGGACGCCGTGCACCATCCAGTGCAGCCGCGCGCCGATTCCATCCTCCGGCTCGAAGTGGAAGATCGCGCGATGGATCCAGTATTCGCTGAAGGTCCACAGCAGGTAGCCGCCGAGCGCACCGAGGAGGGTGCGCAGAGCCGACTGTCCGCCGAGGGCAACCGCGGTCAGCACCACGATCGCCGGTCCGAAGATCAACGGCGGCACGACGGGATGCACGCGCGAGAGCCGGTCGAGCCACGGCCAGCGAAACATCGGCGGTGACGCGCGCAGAACCTCGGTACGCGAACCGCGAAGCTGTTGTTCACCAAGTGGGCTGTCGAGCGGAAGGTTGTGCATCGAGGGAAACGCGTCGTGTATCTCGCTTTATAGCGCGTCCGAGCCCCGGCATCTGCAGTACCGGCGCAAAAGGCGGGCGCGCGAACGCGTGGCGGCGTCGCCGACGGCTGCTCTCGGGCCGTGCCGGGGGCCCCTCACCCGCGCCGGGTCGATCGCTCAGCGACCGCTACGCCGAACGCGAAGTCTCGGTGCCGGGGCAGCGCAACAGCGATTCACGGACGCGACGCTTGAGCGCCTCGCGTTCGCGCGCCTGCTGCTCGTCGGCCCGGTTCCCGACCGCTTCGGACTGCTGTTCTGCTCCACCCTGGTGCTCCACGACCGGTATCCAATCATGCCGGATGGACGCCTGCGTCACCAAGCCATCACGGTGCCGAGCGTCGATGGCCCATTGGAGGAACGATCGATCGCGGCGAGTTGCTCGCGATCCTCATCGGCGAGCCGGGCGGCGCGCTCGCCCCGGCCGTGGTGATCGCCTTCGGCGACCCCGCGCTCGCCCGGGCCGTGGTCGATCTTCGCGCTCAACGTGACCGGCTCATTCGCCCTCGGCCATGTCGCCGCGCGGCCCCGCTGCGGCTGCCGCGCGGCATCTATGCCGCGGCGCTGCCCGGCACGGGCTTCTGCGGCGCCTTCACCACCCTCTCGACGATGATGCTCGATCTGTTGCGCGTTTGCGGGAGCCGCGGCGGTCGCCCTCGGCCGCCTACTCGGTTGACAGGGCGAACACGAGCGGCGTCGCACACAGGCTGACGGCCGCGAGCGCCAGGAACGCCGGCGTCGGGTGATGCACGAGCACCGCCACGAGCAGCGTGACGACGAGCCCTCCGGCGTTGCCGGCAAGCCACAGCAGGGCCGTCACCGTCCCGGCGCTCGCCCCGGCACGGCGCTCGCTCAGCTCGAGGATCACGGGCAGGTCGGTCAGCAGGAGCAACCCGATCGGCACGAGCACGATCACATCGACCGCGACGACGTGCTCGAACGCGAGCAGCAGGCCGCCCGCCACCGTGACCACCACCGAACCGGCGACCAGGCCGCGCTCCGCCCGGTGGTTGACGACGAGCGGCGGCAGCGCCGCGGCGCCGAGCGCGCCGGCCAGAACCATGGCGATCAGCAGCGCGCCGGCGGTGGTCGAGGAGACCCGGTAGTTGTGCAGCAGCGCCTGCAACCACGTGGTCAGCGCGATGAACGCGCCGAATCCGAGAAACAGCAGTCCGCTCAGCACCCTGACGTTGCGATCGGCCCAGACCTCGCGTACCGCGACCAGCTCGAGCGCCACCGCCGGTACGCTGCCGCCCGCCCTGCGGTGGCGCAACTCGAACACCAGCGCCGCGGCGGCGACAACCGCGAACGCCGCCTGGAGGTCGAGCAGCGCAGCAAGGTGCGCGCCGCCGAACAGCGTGCCGAGGGTCAACGCGAGCAGCATCCCGACGAAGATCGCAGCCGAGCCGACGGCGATCCCGTGGGGGCGAAGGCGTGGCGGCAGATACTCGCTCGCGACCTTCGTCACGGCGTTGAGCACGAGCGGTTGCGCCACCGCAACGAGCAACTGTCCGACGAGCGCCCAGACGAAGTCCGGCGCGATCAGCCGCGTGAGCCCACCGACCGCCGTCAGCACCGCGCCGACCGTCAGCCAGCGGTGAAAGGCGCGGTCGAGGAGCCGCCCGGCCGGCAGCGCGAGCACGACGTAGAAGAGCGGAAAGATCTCGGCCAGCCAGCCGATCGCCGTTTCCGACACGTGATAGTGGTGAGCGCTGGCGGTCGTCAGCGGTGCGAACGTCAGCCACAGCAACTGTGTGGCCGCGGCCAGCATCGCGTACGCCGCGACGGGCCGCCAGCGGCGCGAGTCCTCCTGCCCGGTCCTCACTCCCTCATCCCGGCTCACGCGAGCAGAGATAGTAGCGATCGCCACGAGATCCGGCGAGCGTCGCGTGGTCGCGAGCCGGGCCCGTGTGGCTTGTGACGTCCTGCGGCGGCCTGAACCTATAGCCTTCCCGGCGCATGCCCTCCCGTTACCTGCTCGCCTGCTCGCTGCTCGCGGCCGGCGTGATCGCCGGCTGCGGCTCGGCCAACAACTCCGACACGGCGCACATCCGGCTGCCGCCGTCGGTCAACCAGACGCTCACCTTCTCGGCGACGTCGACGTCGACCACCACCACGCCAACCGCCACGACCCCGGCGATCGTGACCCCCAAGAGCGGGCCGCTGTCGAAGGCGCCCACGATCCCGGGGCCCACGGGCCCCGCTCCCAAGACGCTCGTCAAGACCGACCTGATCACCGGCACCGGCGCCACCGTGGCGGCCGGTGACACGATCACGGTCAACTACGTCCTCGAGCTCTACAGCGGCAAGCTGATCCAATCGTCGTTCACCGCCCAACCGTTCAGCACCCCGCTGACGAGCGGGGTTGGCGGTGTCATCCCGGGCTGGGTCCAGGGCCTCGTCGGCATGCGCGTCGGCGGTCGCCGCGAGCTGATCATCCCGCCGGCGCTCGCCTACAAGAACCAGGCGAACGGGTCGATACCGGCGAACTCGACGTTGATCTTCGTGATCGACCTGCTCGGCCTGACGCCGGCGAGCGGTGCGGCCGCTCCGACCGGAGCGACCGTCGCAACCGGCGCGACCGGGGCCACGGGAGCGACGGGCTGACGCCACTCGAGCTCCTGCGCGACCTCGTCGCGAGTCCCCCGCGGGGCTGCGAGTACGTCGAGGCGCGCTGGGTCGCGCGCACCGCCGAGCAGTTGCGCGTCAGCGGCGGACACGTCGAGGGGGTCGAGTGCACAAGCGACGAGGGCGTCGGCATCCGTGTTTCGGTCCCGGGCCGCGGCTTCGCCTTTGCCGCCACCCGCGAGGTCACGAAGGCGGGCCTCGAGCTGGCGCTCGCGCGCGCCGTGGCGTTCGCGCGCGCGCTACCCGCAGCCCCGCCCCGCGCCGCACTCCCGCCGGTCCCGCCGGCGCTCGGCCACTGGAGCAGCCGCTGCGAGATCGACCCCTTCGCGCGCTCGCTCGACGAGCGGCTCGAGCTCCTGCTCACCGCCGAGGCGCTGTTGCACAGCGACCCGCGCATCGTCCGCGGCGAAGCCGAGTCGCTGGCACTGCGCACGATCGCCGCGTTCGCGTCGAGCGACGGCGCCGCCGTGGTCCAGGAGCGCACCGAGTGCGGCGGGGCGATCGCGGCCCACGCCGCCGCCGATGGCGAGCTGCAGCGGCGTTCCTACCCGAGCGCCCACGGCGGGTCCGTCGCGCTCGCCGGCCACGAACACCTGCTGGCGCTCGATCTGGCGGGGCACGCGCCGCGTGTCGCGGAGGAGGCGCTCGCCCTGCTCAGCGCCCCACCGTGCCCGGCGGGCCGCACCACCCTGGTGCTCGGCGACGAGCAGCTCGCGCTCCAGGTCCACGAGTCGATCGGCCACGCTCTCGAGCTGGACCGAATCCTGCTTGGCGAGGCCTCCTACGCAGGCACGAGCTGGGTCGCGCCAGCCGACATCGGCAGCCTGCGCTACGGCTCGGAGCTGCTCGCGATCAGTGCCGACGCCACCCTCCCCGGCGCGCTCGGCTCGTTCGGCTGGGACGACGAGGGAGTGTCCGCGCGGCGCACGATGCTGATCGAGGACGGCGTGCTGCGCGCCACCCTGTCGGACCGCCAGTCGGCTGCGGCGATCGGTCTCGCGTCGGGTGGCACGGCGCGGGCCGACGGCTATGCACGCCAGCCGATCGTGCGGATGACGAACGTCTCGATCGCGCCGGGGGACGCCGGGACACTCGAGGAGTTGGTGGCGGACGTTCGCGACGGGGTCTACATGGAGACCAACCGCTCCTGGTCGATCGACGACCGCCGACTGCACTTTCAGTTCGGCACCGAGATCGGCCGCGAGATCCGCAACGGCACGCTCGGCCGGCTGGTGCGCAACCCGACCTACGCCGGCGTCACGCCCCAGTTCTGGGGTTCGCTCGATGCGATCGCCAGCCCCCCGGCGTGGCGTCTCTGGGGCCTGCTCAACTGCGGCAAGGGCGAGCCCGGCCAGTCGGCGCACGTCTCCCACGGAGCGGCGCCCGCTCGATTTCGGGATGTCGAGGTCGGGGGGTCGGCGTGACGGGCGACGGCGAGCACGCCCTTGCCGAGCGCGCGCTGGGCTACCTCGACGGCGACCAGGCGCAGGCCACCGTGACCAGCGAACGCTCGCTGCTGTCGCGCTTCGCCCGCTCCGCCGCGACCCAGGCGACGGCGATCGACGACACCTCGGTCGAGCTGCTGTGCGTGCTCGACGGACACACCGGCGCGGCATCGACCAACCAGCTCGACGACGAGAGCCTGGCCGCGGCGGCAAGCCGTGCGCGGGCCGCCGCGGCCGCCGCTGCGCGAAGCGGATCCGGACCCTATCCGGGGCTCCCCGGTCCGGCCGACACGCGCCCGCACAACGGGTTCGACGCCGCGACCGCGAGGCTCGACCCGGCCGACGCCGGCACCGCGTTGAGCGCCGCATTCGCGTGTGCCGACGCGGCGGGCCTCGAGGCGTTTGGCGTCTGGACCGCCGGTGAGGTGCGAACCGCAATCGCCTCGAGCACGGGCGTCACGCTCTCCGACGCGGTCACCGACGCCCACATGAAGGTCATCGCACGCGACGACCAGGGGCGGAGCGGCTATGCCGCGACGACCGCCGTCTCGACCGCTGCCATCGACGCAGGCTCACTGGCGGCCGCCGCGGCCGCCAAGGTGAGCGCGGCGCCGGCCGCGGAGCTGCCGCCCGGCGAGTACCGCGTCGTCCTCGATCACGCCGCCGTCGGTACGCTGCTCGAGTTCCTCGGCTGGCTCGCGTTCAACGGGCTCGCGCACGCAGAGCAGCGCGGGGCGCTGTGCGGCCGGCTCGGCGAACGCGTCGCTGCCCCGTGCGTCAACCTCGCCGACTCGCCGCGCGCGCCCGGCACCCTCCCGCGCAGCTTCGACGCCGAGGGCGTGCCGAAGCGACCGCTGCCGCTGATCCGGGACGGAATCGCCCACGCGGTCGTCCACGACACCCGCTCAGCCGCGCAGGCCGGCGCGGCCTCAACCGGCCACGCGCTTGCCCCGGGGGGCGCTCCCGACGGCCCGGCTCCCACCAACCTGGTCCTGGCCGGTGGGGGCGCCGCGACGCTTGAGGAGCTCTGCGCGCCGATCGAGCGCGGGCTGTTCGTGACACGCCTGTGGTACGTCAACACCGTCGAGCCGCGCCACGCGCTGTTGACCGGGATGACGCGCGACGGTACGTTCCTGATCGAGGACGGTGCGGTCACGCGGCCGCTGCGCGACGTTCGCTTCACCGACTCGGCGCTGCGGATCCTCGCCGCCACCGAGGAGCTGACCGCCACCCAGCGGCTCGTCAGCGATGGAGAGTTCTATGGGCGGCGCTTCGCGAGCGGGGTGCTCTGTCCGGCGCTTCGGGCAAAGGGATTCCGCGTCAGCGGCGGCTCAGCCTGAGCCACCCCAGGGGTGCTTGAGCAGCAGGATCGTGTTGCCGACGAACAGCAGCGCGAAGAAGATCGTCCAACGGTTGAGGTTGCGCTCGACCAGCGAGCCGCCACCGAGCGGACCGGCCCCCGACCCGACCCCGAACGCCCCGGACAGCCCGGAGTCCTTGCCCGAGTGCATCAGGATCAACAGCACCAGGATCACGCAGATCACGACCTGCAATGTCGAGAAGATCGCCTGCATGCGGTCAGTCTAATCGGTTGGGACGGAGGTCTGCGAGTCCAACTCGTCGATCGCCCGCAGGATCTCCACCGCCTCGGCACGCAGCTGGCGGTTCAGCGCGCGGAAGTCCTCGTCGGACAGCTTGCCGGTGCGAAAGTCCGTCTCGTTGTCGCGGATCTCCGCGTACTTGGCCTCCTTCGCGCTCTCGAGCGCCCGCCGCTCGTCGGAGTCCGGAGGCGGCGTGACGGGGCCGCGGGCGCGGAACGGACCGCTCAACAACCACACGACGAAGACCACCAGCGCGGCGATCAGCAGCGCGGCGACCAGCGCGCTCATCGCAAGCGTGGGCCGGCGCGTTTACGCGCGGCCCAGCTCCTGCGCGACGCGCGCGAGGTAGCGCGCCCGCACGCGACTGCGCAGCGCCGCCGGGCTCGGCCAGATCGCCGTGAGGCCGCCGAGCAGCACGATCAGCCCGCCGATCCAGATCCACATCACCAGCGGTGAGGCGATCACCGTGAAGCTGGCAGGCGGCGGGAAGTTCACGTAGTGGCGGACGATCGCCGGCAGCAGCACGTAGTAGGCGAGGGCCAGCTGCTTGGCCGTCGCAGCCGTCGTCGGGACCAGGCTGTCGGCACGGGCCACGAGCGACGCCTCGGGCAGCGGCGTCCCGACCGCCGGGAGCGTCGTCGCGAACGGTTTGATTGCCGCCCACAGATCACGCCGCCAGCTCGACTGCAGGCCGACCTGGTCGACCGCGTCGCCCGAGATCAACCCTGAGACGACCGCTCCCGGCACGATCTGCGCGGCGGGGAAGTAGCCGGCACTCGGTCGCAGCGTCGTCACGTAATGCCCGCCGCGCGTGACACGCAACACCGCCCCGAGCGTCATCGTCGCTCCGGTGTGGTTGGGGTCGGTCACCACCGAGCCGGTCGCGCGGGTGTACCTCATCGTGTAGGCGCCGACACGCACCGATTGCCCGACCCGCAGGCTCAGCTGCTGCTCATGCTGGAACGTCGAGGAGGCCGCGACGCCGATGAACAGCACGGCGATCCCGACATGCACGATGTAGCCGCCGTAACGACGACGGTTGCGGCGGACCATCGAGTAGAGCGCGACCGGCGGGGACTCGCTCGACATCGCACGCCGCGCGCGCCAGCCGCGCCAGAACTCCTGCCCGACGCTCGCGAACACGAACACCGCGCCGCAGAACAGCACCACCGCCCCGATCGAGGACCCGATCGGCACGACGGTGTAGGCGGCGAGCGCCATCAGCGCGGCGGCGGCGAGCGGCAGCAGGAAGTTGCGCCGGGCGTTGGCGAGCGTCGCCCGTCGCCAGGCGATCACCGGTCCGATCCCGCTGAGCAGGACGAGGATCAGCGCGAGCGGGACCGTGTAGCGGTCGAACCAGGTCACGCCGACCAGCTGCGAGGTGCCGGTCGCCGCCTTCGAGATCAGCGGGAAGAAGGTGCCCCAGAAGATCACGAAGCACAGCGCGACCAGCACGACGTTGTTGAGCAGGAACGCGGCCTCGCGTGAGAACAGGGAGTCGAGTGTGTGCTCGCTGCGCAGCACCTCGCGCCGGCTCACCACCAGGTAGACCGAGCCCGCGACCATCACCGCGATCAGCGTCACGAACGGGATCCCGAGCGTGGACGCGCCGAACGCGTGGATCGAGTTGAGCACGCCGGAGCGCACGAGGAAGGTGCCGACGATCGCCAGCGTGCTCGCGGCGAGCACCAGTGAGGCGTTCCAGATCTTCAGCATCCCGCGCTTCTCCTGGATCATCACCGAGTGCAGGAAGGCGGTGCTGATCAGCCAGGGCATCAGCGCGGCGTTCTCGACCGGGTCCCAGCCCCAGTAGCCGCCCCAGCCGAGCTCGTAGTAGGACCAGCGGGCGCCGAGCAGGACGCCGATCCCGAGGAACAGCCACGAGGCGAGCGCGAAGCGACGTGTCACGCGGATCCAGTCGGCGTCGACGCGGCGCACGATCAGCGCGCCGACGGCGAAGGCGAACGGGATGGCGAAGAAGGTGTAGCCCGAGTAGAGCATCGGCGGGTGGATCAGCATGCTCGGGTTGCGCAGCAGCGGATCGAGCCCGGCCCCCTCGACCGGCGCGGGATGCGTCTGCGCGAAGGGCGAGTCGAAGAACACCAGCAGCGTGGTGAAGAACGCGCCGAAGCCGAGCAGCACGCTGGTCGCATAGGGCACCACGTCGCGCAGCCGGTTGCGCGTGATGAACGTCGCGACACTCGACCAGATCGACAGCAGCCAGACCCACAGCAGCAGCGATCCCTCCTGCGAGGACCACATGGCCGCCGCGCGGTAGAGCAGCGGCGTCGTCGTGCTCGAGGTGTTGGCGACCGTGTTGTAGGCGAAGTCGTTGCGGATGAAGGCGACCTCGAGGATCACCATCGCAACCGTCAGCACCGCGGCCAGGCAGTACACCGATCGGCGCGCCGAGTCGACCCAGTCTCGCCGGCCCCGGCGAGCTCCGTAGAGCGCGGCCGCGATGCCATAGAGCGCCACCAGCAGCGCGAGCACGAGCGCGATGCGCCCGGCGAACGCCATCAGCGACCGGCCGTCCCGCTCACGCCGAGCTGCCGCTAGGCGCCGCGCTGTATTTCGAGGGGCACTTGGTGATCATCGAGCCCGGCTGGGCGACGAACGTGCCCGCCTTCAAGGCGCCCGTGACGATCAGCTCCCGCCGGGGCTGGAACGTCGGCGGAACGCTGCCGCTGTAGGTCACGCGAACCGACCGCCCGCCGCCGGCCCGGTCGGCGAGCCGAAAGTCGAGCCGCCCGTCCGCCACCTCGTGCACCGACCCAGTCACGACCGTCCCGGTCAGCTGGACGTTCTCGCCCGCCCTCGCCTGGCCGAGCAGCTGGCTCGGGCTCAACGCGGAGTCCGAGGAGGCGAAGCTCGTGTAGATCAGACCGCTGGCAAGCAGCACCGCCAGCGTGAGCGAAACGACGAGCCGGACCTGTCGCTTGCGAGGGGGAGTCATCGCGCCGGCTAAGTATCGCAAGCCTGCTCGAAGAGAGCCAGCCACCCGCGCGGCATCCGCGCGCGTCGAGGCGCA
>DATLQS010000070.1:0-3006 GCA_035535075.1 Solirubrobacteraceae bacterium | reverse complement strand
GCCACGGTGCCCGGATCGTATACCTTTTGATACAAGACCTTCCCATGGCGGCGCGCCGGACAATCGCTCAACGACCCGGAAGTGGCGCTGCGACCCGCCGGCGGCGCAACCACCACACCCGGACCTAGGAGGAAGGGCTTGACGATACGCACCGCCCCGCCGTTCCGAGCCGATCATGTCGGGAGCCTGCTGCGGCCCAAGAGCCTGCTCGCCGCGCGCGGCGAGCACGAGGCCGGACGCCTCAGCGCCGAGCAGTTGCGCCTCGACGAGGACGCTGCGATCCGCGAGGCCGTCGAGCTCCAGCAGGACGTCGGCCTGCGATCGATCACCGACGGTGAGCTGCGCCGCGGGTCCTGGCACATGGACTTCATCTACGAGATCGGCGGCGTCGAGCGCTCGCGGGACAACCTGCTGTCGAAGTTCCACAACGAGCAGGGCACGATCGAGTTCACGCCGACCAAGCCCGAGGTCCGCGCCAGGCTGTCACTGGACCACACGATCTTCGGCGAGGACTTCGCGTACCTCGCTCGGACCGTCACGCGCGGGACGCCCAAGCTGACGATCCCCTCGCCCAGCATCGTCCACTACCGGGGCGGGCGTGCGGCGATCGACGCCTCGGTGTACCCGGAGCTCGACGCGTTCTGGGCCGACCTGGCCGCGGTCTACGCCGAGGAGATCCGCCGCCTGGCCGCGCTGGGCTGCAGCTATCTCCAGCTCGACGACACGAGCTTCGCCTACCTCAACGATCCCGAGCAGCGCGCGGCGTTCGACGAGCGCGGCGAGAGCGGCGACGATCAGCACCTCACCTACATCCGCACGATCAACGCGGCGCTGATGGACCGCCCGGAGGGGATGACGATCACCACCCACATGTGCCGCGGCAACTTTCGCTCCTCATGGGTGGCCCAGGGCGGCTACGACTTCGTCGCCGAGCCGCTGTTCGGCGAGCTCGAGGTAGACGCCTTCTTCCTGGAGTACGACGACGACCGGTCGGGGACGTTCGAGCCGCTGCGCTTCGTCCCGAAGGGGAAGCTCGTCGTGCTCGGGCTGGTGACGAGCAAGAAGCCCGAGCTGGAGAGCAAGGACGAGCTGAAGCGGCGCATCGAAGAGGCGGCCCGCTTCATCGACATCGACCAGCTCTGCCTGTCACCCCAGTGCGGCTTCTCCTCGACCGAGGAGGGCAACAGCCTCAGCTTCGACGAGCAGCGGGCGAAGCTCGCACTCGTCGTCGAAACCGCCGACGAGGTCTGGGGCACCGCATGATGCCTCCTCGACCCCCACGCCGACGTCCGGGCGGGCACGCGCCAGAGTGCCGCCGGGCCGACGCGTGCGCGGCATGCTGGTCGGCCGGCGCTGCGCTCCTCCTCGGCGCCGGCCGACCCGCTCCCCCGGCCGGGCGCGGCGGTCCCGGCGCGATGAGCCCGACCGCAGGATGGCCGACCACGTGACCCTCTCGCCGCGTCGCCTCGGTACGAGTCGCCTCGAGGTCTCCGCCGTCGCGCTCGGCTCGTGGCGAACCTTCGAGCGCCTGCCCCGCGAACGCGGCGTCGCGATCCTCGAACACGCCCGAGAGCTCGGCATCAACTTCCTCGACGACGCGCGCTACAACGACGAGACCGGCAGCGCACCGCTGCCCACCGGATACTCCGAGGTGCTGTTCGGCGAGCTGTTCCGCGCCGCGGGCTTCCGGCGCGGGGACGCGATCGTGTCGGAGAAGCTGTGGTGGGAGTTCTGGCCGCGCGAGTCGGCGAGCGACGAGCTGGAATCCTCACTCGGGCGCCTGCGCTTCGACCACGTCGATCTCATCTACTGCACGACGCTGCCCGCGGAGCTCAGCGTCGAACAGGCCGTGGCCGAGGTCGCGCGGCTGCTGGCCGCCGGAACGGCGCGCGCCTGGGGTGTCGCCATGTGGCCGCCGGCGGCGATCGAGGCCGCCACGCTGGCCGCCTCGGCGCAGGGAATCGACCCGCCGTGCGCGGCGCAGATGGCCTACAGCATGGTCAGCCGGGCCGAGGCGGAGAGCCCGCAGATGGTGGCGGCGCTGCGTGGCGCCGGCGCCGGCCTGGTTGCCTCGGCCGCGCTCGAGGGCGGGCTGTTGACCGGCAAGTACGACTCCACCGACGCCACGGGCCGGCTCGCCGGCGCGCCGGACGATCCGCTCCGCCGAGCGGCGCTCGACGCGGGACGCGCGCTGCGTTCGCTGGCGGAGGAGTGGGGGACCAGCGCCGCCGCGCTGGCGGTGGCGTTCGCGCTCGATCACCCGTCGCTGGCCAGCGTGCTCATCGGCGCGACCTCGCCCGCTCAGCTCGACGAGCACGTGGCGGGCGTCGCGCTGCACGCTCAGCTCAGCGACGATGACCGCGCGCGGCTGCGCGACGTGGTCGCCTGATCGCGCGCCACGCCTGCGACGGCGATCGCTGACCCACCGGACCGGTCACTACGCTGCGTCGATGGCGGCGTTGCCCGCAGGCCGGCGCTGATGGAGGTCGCGACCGTCGTGGCCCTGCGCCGCGGACGGGTCCTGCTCGTCGCGCAGCCGGGCAGCGATGCGCTCGCGCTGCCCGGCGGCAAGCTCGAAGCCGGCGAGTCGCCGGCTGCCGCGGCGCTGCGCGAGTTGCGTGAGGAGACGGGGATCGCGCTGAGCGCGGACCGGCTCTGCGACCTGGGCCTGCGGATCGAGCTGCCGGACGGTCCGTCGCTGATCCCGTTCGCCGTCGTCGATCCGCCGCGGCCCGGCGCTCCCGGTGAGCTGCCGGCGCGCTGGGTCGAGATCGAGCGCCTCGGCAGCATCCGCACGGTGGCGGCGGTGGCGCGCAGCGTCCACCGCGCGCTCGCCCAGTTCGCCGCGACCCGGCCGGTGCCGGAGCGCCTGTTTGCCTGGTGGCAGGCCCAGGACGGGGAGCTGCCGTGGCGGAGGACGCGCGATCCCTACGCGGTCCTGGTCTGCGAGGTGATGAGTCAGCAGACCCAGATCGAACGCGTGCGCGTCTACTGGGAGCGCTGGAT
>DATLQS010000069.1:0-58942 GCA_035535075.1 Solirubrobacteraceae bacterium | reverse complement strand
GACCGGTCGATAGTGCCGATCGCGTGCTCATGCTTATCCTGAGACTTGCCCGATGGCTCGCAAGCTCGCCGGGGAGCCTCCTCTCGGACCTTGCGCAGCACCGCACCCGAACCGCGACGATGGTCGACTCGTTGCAAACGCAGCTATCCGGGGCCCGCGGGTTCACGCTGATCGAACTGCTCGTCGTGATCCTCGTAGTCGGCGTCCTCGCGGCGATCGCGCTGCCGTCGTTCCTCAATGCCCGCACGAAGGCGAGCGACGCGCTCGCGAAGTCCCTCGTGAGCTCAGCGCAAACCGACGTCGAATCGCTCGCCGTCAACGCCAACGGCAGCTACGCGACACTCACCAAGGCCACACTGAAGGCGCTAGACCCAGCAATCGCGACCGTCGCGAAAGGCAACGAGGCATATATCAGCAGAGCCACCGGCACCGCGACTACCTACACGATCACCGCGACCGCCATCGCCAGCCACGACACCTACACGATCAGCCGCGCCAAAACCGGGACCGTGTCGCGGACGTGCACCGTGAAAAACACCGCTGATCGCGGCGGCTGCCCACTCGCCACCACGACAAGAGCATCCCCCGCATTCAAATGGTGAACAAACCCGGCCGCGTCTCGGCGCGCCTGGACAGTCGCACCCCTGCTTCAGTTTAGGCATCGAGATCGTCAACGATTGCGCGCTCGCGAGTCGGTCGCCACCGCGACCGCCGCCCCGTACCGCGCGGCCGCAGGCTCGGCGGGGTAGTGCTGTGTGTGATCTGGCGACCGCGTGCCGACCATGAAGATGGCGCACGGCGCCTCGCCGGCTCCGATCGTGATGTGCGCGGTTCCGGGCGGGCAGTGGAAGTAGTCCCATTGACCCATCCGTCGCTCTTCGCCCTCGACAATCAGAATGCACTCGCCGGACAGCACGAGAAAGCCTTCCTGGTCACTCTCGAAGTGGTAGAAGCCCGGCGTCTCACCGGGCGGCAGCACGTGAACGCCGATGCCGAGCTTCTTCGACGGCGCTGCGGGCTACTCAAACACGCACCACGTCCCGACGCCGGCTGCGGTCTCCCAGCCGATCTCCGCCAAGTTCAGGATGAACCAGCCATCCTCGGCGGGCACGCGCCCAATCTCGGTGGTCTCGATCTTCGCCTCGTGCATCGTGAGTGGATGCTAGTCCCCAGCGTAGGCGCCAGCTCGGGCGCCAGGTAACGCAGTTTCGCAACAGGATCCTCTAACGCGACACTCAACGCTCCCGCTGTCAGACGAACGCGGGCGTCCCCAGCGCCCTCCCGGCAGGCTCTCGCCTCGGACGAGCTCCGAGCGTGTCGCCAGCCCAAGGCCGGACTTCAGCGATTCCCTTCGTAAGCGGTCGCCACGGTCGTGGACCCTTGCTACCCGTGCTACCACGCGCAACCGGGGCGTTGCTACCGCCTTCCGGGTAGCAGACGGTGCATCTGCCCTGTGTTTGCGGCTTTCGAGTTCGCGGTTCTTCGCCCCTCTCGGCGCCCAACTGGGCTGCAAAGGGGCCGAATTCGCGCTTCTTCGCTTCTGTCCGTATCAGTGGAGACGGTGGGAATCGAACCCACGTCCGCGATCGCGTAAAGGTGGCGTCTACGAGCGTAGCCGGCGCTCTGATCTCATCCTCCACTCGCCTCGCCGGCGGGGTTGTGGCGGACCAGCCCACTGGTTGATTCCCCGGATTGGCGCGGGCGGGCCTCCCCGGGTGAGCCTGCTATCTGATCCCGGTGGTTCCCGCCGCAGGCTGCGGGGGCCGAGACCTCATCGTCCTAGTGTTTGCTAGGCGGCGAGGGCGTACTCGTGAGAGTCCGCACGTATTGGTTTTCCGGGTGATTAACGAGGCCGCCCGGAACCTCGACTCGCGACCACCCCCACGTGACGACCACGTCGAAGCCTGTCGTCCCCGGGGTGTGTTGCACAGATCGTAGCGCGCGAGATCGGCGGCCACCAACGAAAGCGACGCGGACCTGGGCCGCTTGAGGAACCCTCCTCCGGCCGCCCCGGGGGGCTGTCGGTATCTGGGTGGCGCGGCCTCACACCTCGGTGGCCTCGCTCTTTGCGACTCAAATCCGCGTCTGGGGAAAACATACGACGCACCCCGAATCGATGCAAGGGGAGCCGCGAAGATCAATCCGCATTCTCCGCAGAAATCCAATCTTTAGCGGCCCACTACCAGCGCCTGCCACACTTCAAGGGCGATGGACACACCCCCCGGATGGACACTCGAGCCGCCCGTGGCGCCTGCGCCGGTGGCCTCACCGCCACCGGATCAGGCCTTCGGCACGCCGAGACGCTCATGGATTCGCGAGAAGCTCGGCGCCGTCGGCGCCGCGCTGGTCGCGCTGATCGCGAAGTTCAAGGCGGTTCTGCTGCTGCTGCCGAAGATCAAGCTCCTCTCGACCGCGGGCACGGCGCTGGTGTCGGTCGCGGCGTACAGCCTGTTCTGGGGCTGGCAGTTCGCGGTCGGCTTCGTGGTGCTGATGTTCATCCACGAGATGGGCCATGTGGTCGCCCTGCGACGCCACGGCATCAAGGCGAGCGCGCCGATGTTCGTCCCGTTCATGGGCGCGGTGATCTGGGCTCGCTCGCTGGGCGATGACGCGCTGACCGAGGCACGGGTCGGCCTCGCCGGTCCGTATTTCGGCGCCGCCGCCGCCGCCGTTGTCGCGATCGTCGGCCTGGCCACGCACAGCGGGCTGCTCGAGGCGCTCGGCTACATCGGCTTCCTGCTGAACCTCTTCAACCTGCTCCCGGTGGTGCCGCTCGACGGCGGCCGCGCGATGGCGGCGATGGCGCCATGGATGTGGTTCGTCGGCTTCGGCGCGCTGGTCACGCTCGAGTTCATCACGCCGAACCCGATCCTGCTGATCATCTGCCTGGTCGCCGCCTACGACCTCTACCACCGCTGGCAGAAGCGCCGGTCGCCAACCGCCGCGCAGACCGCCTACTACCGCGTCTCGCCCCGCAACCGGATCCTCGTCGGGGTGGCCTACCTCGGCCTGATCGCCTTACTCGCGGTCGGGATGCACTTCACCTACGTCCACCGCACGATCTCCTAGGCGGCGGCTAGCGCCGCGCCTCGCGGAGACCGCGCTCGATCTCGCGCTGCGAATCGCGGCGTCGAAGCGTCTCGCGCTTGTCGTGGACGTCCTTGCCGCGCGCCAGCGCGATCTCGACCTTGGCGTTCCGGCCTGAGAAATAGATCCGCGTCGGCACGAGCGTGAGGCCGCGCTCCGCGACGCGCGCGCCGAGGCGGTCGATCTCGCGACGGTGCAGCAGCAGCTTGCGCTCGCGTTCGGGCTCGTGGTTCTCGCGGCTCGCCGGGGCGTAGGGCGGGATGTGCACGTTGCGCAGCCACAGCTCGCCGCCCTGGATCGTCGCGAATCCGTCCTTCAGCTGGGCACTCCCGCCGCGCAGCGACTTGACCTCGGTGCCGCTGAGCACGATGCCGCACTCGATGCGTTCGAGCAGGTTGAAGCGATGAGCGGCGTAGCGATTGGAGGCGACGTCGCCGGCGCCGACCTTCTTCTTGGCTTTGGCCATCTGCCGACAGTAGCGGCTCGGCGGTCATGGGGCGCGCGATCGCGACCGTAGCTCACGCCGGCTCGAGGTCGACGCGCCCGCGCGCCGCCTCGATGCTTCGCACACGGACGCCAACCGGGTCACCGAGGCGAATCGTCGCGCCGGCGCGGGTGCCGTGGAGGATCGTTCCCTCCTCGTTGAGCTCCCACCAGTCACCGCGCAGGCGGCGCACCGCGAGCATCCCCTCGTAGCCGTCACCGAAGGCGACGAACGCACCGGCGCCGATCAGCCCGATCACCTCGCCCTCCCAGAGGTGTTCGGGATCCTCGCGCTCGAGCAGGAAGCAGCGCGCGACATCGTCGGCCGCCCGCTCGATCTCGACCGCCTCGCGCTCGCGCAGCGACGTCCACTGTCCCAGCTCACCGAGCTCGCCGGGCGCCGGGCCGGCCTGGTCCGCGCCGATCGCCGCGAGCAGCCCGCGGTGACAGACGAGGTCGGGGTAGCGGCGGATCGGCGAGGTGAAATGGCAGTAGCGCGGCGAGCGCAGGCCGGCGTGGCCGACGTTGCGCGGCGAGTAGTAGGCCTGCTTGAGCGAGCGCAGGATCAGCGAGCCGAGCGCCTGCTTCCCGCGACCGGTTGCGCGCACGTGGCGGTCGACCGCCTGCGAGATCAACCCGACCAGCTCGCCGGCCTCCGACGGCGAGAGATGCTCAGCGAGCGCCGGCGTCGGCACCTCGAGCGAGGCCAGCTGCGCGACGAGGCGCTCGACGCTCGAGGGATCGGGCTCTTCGTGGACGCGGTAGAGCGTCGGCTCGCCCCGCTCGGCCAGCAGCTTGGCGACCTGCTCGTTGGCGGCGATCATCAGATGCTCGATCAACCGGTGCGACTCGGTCTGCTCGCTGACGCGCACCGAGCGCACCTGGCCCGAGCGATCGAACGCGAACTCGGGCTCCGCGCCCGCGATCTCGAGGGCGCCGCGCTGGCGACGCTCCTCGCCGAGCGCCCGCGCCGCCTGGCGCGCCACCTCAAGCGGCCTCGCCCACGGCTCCTCGGCCGCCTGCGCGCCGGCGAAGATCCGGTCGACGCGGTCGTAGTCGAGCCGCGCGTCGGAGCGGATCAGCGAACGCGTGAACGCCGCCCGCACGACACGCGCGCCGGCCAGCTCCAGCTCGACGCTGACCGTGAGGCGCTCCTCCCCCGGGACCAGCGAGCAGTGCCCGTTCGAGAGCGCGGCCGGCAGCATCGGCTCGACCATCCCGGGGACATAGACGCTGGTCGCTCGGCGACGCGCCTCGTGGTCGACAAGCGATCCGGGCGCGACATAGGCGGAGACGTCGGCGATGTGGACCCAGACGCGAATCGTGCCGTCCGCCGTCTGCTCGGCCGAGATCGCGTCGTCGAAGTCGCGTGCACTGACCGGGTCGATGGTGAACGTCGCAAGCTCCCGCAGGTCGCGTCGCGCGGCGTCGCCGGCGGCGCGTGCCTCGCGCGCCTCGCGCTCGACCGCGGGCTCGAAGCGCAGCGCCAGGCCGCGGTCGAGCATCAGCGCCTCGATCACATCGCGAGCCACATCGGGACGGCCCAGGCGGCGGACGATCTCCGCGCGGCCGCCGTGACGGGTCGGCCTGATCGCGACGAGCACGAGATCGCCGGGGCGCGATCCGGACCGTGCCGCCTCGACCGTCAGCTGGCCGCGGCTTGCCGTGGGCCGCGCGAACAGCTCGCGCGCGACGATGAAGCGCCCTCGCCGCTCGAGCACCGCCGGAAAGGCGGGAGCGCCGCGACTCAATGGGCTTTTGCGGCAAGGATCCGCAGCGCCGCGTTGATCTGCGGGTCGGCCTTGGGAGTCGCGCCGGCGCTGACGATCACATCCGGCGTGATGCCGGCACCTCGGTTCAGGCCGCCGGCGCCCAGGTTCTTTCCGTTCGGCAGGAAGTACTGCCCGACGGTGATGTCGAGCGCGCCGCCGTTGGAGAGTGGGCGGATCTCCTGGAAGACGCCCTTGCCGTAGGTGCGCGTGCCGACGATCACCGCGCGGTGGTGATCCTGCAGCGCGCCGCTGACAATCTCGGCGGCGGACGCCGTATTGCCATTGACCAGCACCACCATCGGCATGCTCGGGGCAAGCGGGTGTCCGGTCGCATCGATCGTCTGGGTCGGCTGGGTGCGGCCGCGTGTCGTGACGATCACGCCGTGGCTGATGAACATGCTTGCCACGAGCTGCGCCTCGGTGACCAGGCCGCCGCCGTTGTCGCGGAGGTCGAGCACCAGCGCCTTGACGTGGCGCGCCAGCAGCGACTCGAGCGCCTGGGCCACCTCGCCGTGGATGCCCTCGACGTCGAAGGTCGGCAGGTCGATGATCCCGACCGGCACCCCGCGGTAGCGCGCGACCGTGTAGACGACGATCGGCGTGCTGATCACCTGCCGCCTGAGCGTGACGGTCAGGCGCCTGGCGCTGCGCGTGAGTCCGAGCGTCACCTTCGTGCCGGCGCGGCCGCGAATCAGGTTGGTCGCGATGGTGCTGCCGAGACCGCTGAGCGCACGTCCGTTCACCGCGGTGATCACGTCGCCGGCGCGGATCCCGGCGCGCGAGGCCGGCAGCCCGGGGATGACGTTCTGGACGAGCAGGCCCGCACGGGTCGCGGTGACGTCGATCCCGACGCCCGAGAACTGATCGGGCTTGGGGTGGTTGAACGCGCGGTAGGCGGCCGGGGTGTCGTAGCCCGCGTAGGGATCCTTGAGGGTTGCCACGGCCCCGGCGATCGACCCGTCGATCAGGCCGCTGCGGGCGACCGGGTGGTAGTAGTCGTGCTGGATGTCGCTGAGCGCCTCGTCGATCACCTTGTCCTGCGAGTCGGCGACGAAGGCGCTGCGCAGAAAGCCGGGCAGGTCGCTGGGATGTCCGCCCCACCAGATGCCGAGGACGAGGACGACGAGTACGCCCAGCATGTTGATCGCGCGTGTCGCCTTCATCGTCTGGCGGTTCAGCCTAGCGGGCGACCCAGCGTCTCGCGGCACCCTGGTCGCGCGGGCGGCAGTCGACGCTGCGCGCGGATCCGACGCAATAGGCTTCATCGATGCCGCAGATCACGACGAGCACGGCACCCAACGGCCTGCCGATCCACCGGATCTCGATTCCCGGGACGCGCGCGCTGACCACGCTCGTCGCCTTCGACGCCGGCGCGCGCTCCGAGCGCCCCGACGAGAACGGGGTCGCCCACTTCCTCGAGCACCTGGTGTTCAAGGGCGGCGAACGCTACGCGACCTACCGCGACGTCAACGAGACCGCCGAGCGGATGGGCGCGATGATCAACGCCTACACCAGCCACGACCTCGTCGCCTTCCACATCACCTCGCGCGCCGAGGTGGCCGCGCAGGCGATCGACCTGCTGACCGATATCGCCGGGCAACCGCGGATCGACGCCGCGGAGCTCGACCGCGAGCGGGGCGTGGTGATCCAGGAGATCGCGCGCGCCAACGACCAGCCCGCGATGGTCGCCGGACACCTGATCGACCGGGCCGCGTTCGGCGATCACCCGCTCGGACGGCCGGTGCTCGGACCCGAGGAGCATCTGCGCGACTTCAGCCGTGAGACGATCATCGCGTTTCGCGAACGTCGCTGGTCGCCGGCGCGCGGCGGTGCATTCCTGGTCGGCAACACCGATCACGTACCGGACGAGGAGGCGTTGCACGAGCTGTTCGGCCGCTTCCCGAGCCTGCCAAGCCCGCCGCCGTTCGAGCCGGCACCCGAGTTTCGCCCGGGGACCCTGGTCGAGGCCCGCGAGACCAACCAGTCGCATCTGCGGATGGTCTATCGCCCGCAGATCGACACCCGCAGCCGGCGCGACCGTGCGGCGCTCAGCATCTACTCGACGGTGCTCGGCGGCTCGATGGGGTCACGCCTGTTCGACGAGATCCGTGAGCAGCGCGGCCTGTGCTACTCCGTCTGGGCCCACGACCACAGCTTCGCCGACACGCCGGCGCTGGAGCTCGGCGCTGGGCTGGACTCGAGCAAGTGCGCCGAGGCCTACGCCCGGATGCGCGAGATCGTCGACGAGCTGCGCCGCGACGGGCCGCGCGAGGAGGAGGTGGAGCGCGCGCGCGCCTACGCCGGCGGGCGCCTGGTTCTCGCCTTCGAGAACTCCGGGGCGGTCGCGCGCCACGCCGCCCACCAGGCGATCATCTACGACGACGAGCTCGATCCCGATGCGGCGATCGACGCGATCGACGGCGTCACCTTCGACGAGGTCGTCGCGGTGGCGGGAGGAATCAGTGAAGAACTCGCCGTCGCGTGCGTCGGACCGCACGCGGCCGCCGACTTCTGATCGGCCTGCGGCGAGCGTCGGCGCGCCCGGCGAGCCGGCGAGCTAGGAGATCTCGACCATCCGCTCGATCGCCTTGCGCGCGTCGGCTGCGACATCGGCCGGCACGCGCACCTCGTGCACGCCGTCACGCAGGCCGTCGCGCAACTTGGGCAGCGTGATCATCTTCATGAAGCGGCAGCTGGCTTCCGCGTTGGCGGCGAAGAACTCGACGTCCGGGGCGGCCTGGCGCAGCGGGTGGAGCATTCCGACCTCGGTCGCCACGATCGCGCTGGTGCCGGGCCGGGCATCGTGGGCGTAGCGCAGCATGCCACCGGTGGACAGCATGTGGACGCCGTGTGCGTCGATGTCGCCCGCCGCCACGAACTCCATCACGGCGGTCGAGCAGCCGCACTCCGGGTGGATCAGGAACTCGGCGTCCGGGTGCGCCGCGCGGGTCGCGGCGATGTCGGCCGGCCGGATCCCGGCGTGGACGTGACACTCGCCGTCCCAGACATGCATCCGCCGCCCGAGCCGGCGCTCGACGTAGGCGCCGAGGAACATGTCGGGGCCGAACAGGATCTCGCTGTCGGCTCCGTGCGTCGCATAGACGTGCTTGACCACGGCGACGGCGTTGGATGAGGTGCAGCAGTAGTCCGTCAGGGCCTTGACCTCGGCCGAGGTGTTGACGTACATCACGACGAGCGCGCCCGGGTGCTCGGCCTTCCAGGCGGCGAGCTGGGGCGCGGTGATCGAGTCAGCGAGCGAGCAGCCGGCGTCCGGATCGGGGATCAGCACGGTCTTGGTGGGCGAGAGGATCGACGCGGTCTCGGCCATGAAGTGCACGCCGCAGAAGGCGATCGTGGCCGCCTCGGTGCGCGCAGCCTGCTGGGAGAGGGCCAGCGAGTCGCCGACGAAGTCCGCGACCTCCTGGACCTCGGGAAGCTGGTAGTTGTGGGCGAGGATCACCGCGTCGCGGGTGCGCGCGAGCTCGCGGATCTCCGCCGAGAGCTCGTCGATCTCCGCCTGATCGAGCGCCGGCGGACCGTCGGTCGCCATCGGCAGCACGTTCATCGGATCAGCTCCAGGATCAGCGTGAGGTCGAGCGTCGAAGCCGAGTGCGTCAATGCCCCCATCGAGACAAAGTCTACGCCGGTGCTCGCGACTGCTCGGAGCGTCTCGAGCGTGACCCCGCCGCTGGCCTCGAGCTCCGCGCGTCCGGCGACCTGCGCCACGGCGGTCCGCAGCTCATCGAGGCTCATGTTGTCGAGCAGCAGGCGTGGCGCGCCGGCCGCCAGGGCCTCCTCGATCTCGCGCGAATCGCGAACCTCGACCTCGAGCGGCAGATCGGGCGCGTTGGCGTGCGCTGCGCGCACCGCCGCGGCGATCCCGCCGGCGATCGCGATGTGGTTTTCCTTGATCAGCACCGCGTCGTAGAGCCCGTGGCGGTGGTTGGTCGCGCCGCCGGCGGCGACCGCCCGCTTTTCGAGCGCCCGCAGGCCGGGTGTCGTCTTGCGCGTGTCCAGCACGCGGGCGCCGGTGCCCTCGACGGCGGCCACGGCCCGCGCCGCGAACGTGGCAATGCCCGAGAGCCGCCCGAGGAAGTTGAGCGCCGTTCGCTCGGCGCCGAGCAGCGCCCGCGCCGCTCCGGCGACGACAACGACGACGCTGCCGGCGTCGCGCCACTCCCCCTCCGGCGCCGTCTGCTCGGCGGTGACCCTCGCATCCAGCAGCCGGAAGGCAAGCAGCGCCGGCTCGAGCCCGGAGATCACGCCAGGCTCTTTCTGGGTGACCGTCGCCCGCGCGCGCGCCGCCGCCGGGACCGTCGCGGCGCTCGTCACATCCCCGTCACCGAGGTCCTCGGCGAGCGCCCGGGCGACGAGCTCCGGCAGATCGCTGCCCACTACCGCGAGACCCAGAGCAGGTAGGCGCGCACGAACGGGTCGAGATCGCCGTCGAGCACGCGTTGCACATCGCCCGTCTCGTAGTTCGTGCGCAGATCCTTGACCAGCGTGTAGGGGTGCAGCACGTAGCTGCGAATCTGCGAGCCGAAGTTGACGTCCTGGGCCTCCCCCTTCTCGCGCGCGATCTCCTCCTGGCGGGCCCGTTCCTCGCGTTCGACGAGCTTGGCGCGCAGCATCGCCATCGCCGTCGCCTTGTTCGAGGACTGCGACCGCTCGTTCTGGCACTGCACGACGATTCCGCTGGGGCGGTGGGTGATCCGGACCGCGGAGTCGGTCTTGTTGACGTGCTGGCCGCCGGCCCCGCTCGCGCGGTAGGTGTCGATCTGGAGGTCGTCGTCGTTGAGCTCGATCTCCCCGTCGCCCTCGACGACCGGTGCGACCTCAACGCCGGCGAAGCTCGTCTGGCGACGGCTGGCGGAATCGAACGGGGAGATGCGCACCAAGCGGTGGACGCCCTTCTCGGCGCCGTACAGCCCGTAGGCGTTCTCGCCACCGACGCGGAACGAGGCGGACTTGATGCCCGCCTCCTCGCCCGCGCTGACCTCGAGCAGCTCGACCGTGAAGTCGCGCTTCTCCGCCCAGCGCATCTCCATCCGCAGGACCATCTCGGCCCAGTCCTGCGCATCGGTGCCGCCGGCCCCGGCGTTGACGGTGACCAGCGCGTCGCCCGCGTCGTAGGGACCGGAGAACAGGCGCTCCTCCTCGAGCGACAGCAGCCGCGCCTCGACCGATGCGAGCTGTCCCTCGAGCTCGCGCGCGAGGTCCTCGTCCTCTTCGGCCAGCTCGGCGAGCGTCTCGAGGTCGGCGACGTCGGCCTCCACACCGCGGAACGTCTCGAGCCGCCGGGTCAGGCGAGCGTGTTCGGCGCCGGCCTTGCCCGCCGCGTCAGCGTCGTCCCAGAAGCCCGGCTCGCCCATCTGTGTCTCGAGCACCGTGATCCGCTCGGCGAGCGATGCGGGGTCAAAGATAGTCCGCGAGCAGCTGCAGCTGGTCGCGAATCGCCGCGAGACGCGCGGGCGTCGGTTCCGATGAGGAGGCGCTCGTCATGCCCCGTGGCAGCGTTTGAACTTCTTGCCCGAGCCGCACCAGCAGGGATCGTTGCGCCCGAGTTGCTCGTCGCTGGAGACGCGGCGCTGCTCGACGTGGTCCGGGACCTCCTGCTCCTCGACGGTTCCGGCCGCGGCGGCGAGCGCGCCGGCGCCCGCCGAGACACCCGAGGAGTAGCTCACCCGCGACGCGCCGCCGGTCGAGCTGCCGCCGGGCTGATAGGAGCGTGCGCTCGCCGGCGCTGCCGCAGCGTCCCCGTTGGGCGCCTCGCGCTGCACCTCGACGTGGAAGACCAGGCGCGCGAAGTCGGTCCACACGCTGTTCATCAGATCCTCGAACAGCGTGAACGCCTCGTTCTTGTAGGCCACGAGCGGCTCGATCTGGGCGAAGCCGCGCAGATGGATGCCCTCACGCAGGTAGTCCATGTCGTGGAGGTGCTCACGCCAGCGCTCATCGATGATCTGCAGCAGCAGGAAGCGCTCGAGCGCACGCATCAGCTCCTCGCCGAGATCGGCCTCGCGGGCGTCGTACTGGCGGATCGCGTCTTCGGTCACCAGCGCGACCAGCTCCGACTGGTCCACGCGCTCCTGGCCGAACTCCGCCGGGGACACGCCAACCGGATAGATCTGCGAGAGCGCGGCGAACAGGGCCCCGAGATCCCAGTCCTCGACATAGTCCTGCCCGGTGTATTCCTCGATCGTGCGCTCGAGCACCGCGGCGACCTCCTGGCGTGCCTGGGAGAGGTTGGCCCCCTCGAGCACCTGGTCGCGCAGCTCGTAGATCACGCGGCGCTGCTCGTTCATCACGTCGTCGTACTCGAGGGTGTGCTTGCGCGCCAGGAAGTGCTGTTCCTCGACCTTGCGCTGCGCGTTGGCGATCTGCTTCGACAGCAGTCCCGCCTCGATCGGCTCCTCGTTGCCTTCGACGTCGACCCCGCCGAGACGGTCGAGGATCCGGTAGATGCGGTCGCCGGCGAACAGGCGGATCAGGTCGTCCTCGGCGGACAGGAAGAAGCGGCTCTCCCCCGGGTCCCCCTGGCGCCCCGACCGCCCGCGCAGCTGATTGTCGATCCGCCGCGACTCGTGGCGCTCGGTGCCGACGATGTACAGGCCGCCCGCCTCGATCACACGCTCGCGATCGTGCTCGAGGCGCGCCTCGAAGGTCGGCAGCAGTTCGGCGAACTGCTCGTCGAAGCCCGGTTCCCCGGCGCGCAGGCCGAGCTTGGCCAGCTCGAGCCGTGTCTGGTGCTCGGCGTTTCCGCCGAGCTTGATGTCGACGCCCCGCCCAGCCATGTTCGTGGCGATGGTCACCGCGCCCAGCCGACCGGCCTCGGCGATCGTCTCGCCCTCGCGCTCGGCGTATTCGGGCTTGGCGTTGAGCACGGCGTGCTCGATTCCGCGGCGGTGCAGGCGCTCCGAGAGCAGTTCGGAGACCTCGACCGAGATCGTGCCGACGAGCACCGGCTGGCCGGCCGCGTGACGGCTGGCGATCTCGCGCTCGACCGCTGACCACTTGCCCTCCTTGGTCTTGTAGACCTGATCGTTGCGGTCCGCGCGAACCATCGGACGGTTGGTCGGGATCTGCACGACCGGCAGCTTGTAGATCTTCATGAACTCGGTCGCCTCGGTCAGCGCCGTGCCGGTCATGCCGGAGAGCTTGTCGTAGAGGCGGAAGTAGTTCTGCAGCGTGATCGTCGCCAGGGTCTGGTTCTCCTCCTGGACGCGGACGCCCTCCTTGGCTTCGATCGCCTGGTGCAGGCCTTCGGACCAGCGGCGCCCATCGAGCGTGCGCCCGGTGAACTCGTCGATGATCTTCACCTCACCCTCGACGACCTGGTAATCGACGTCGCGCTTGTACAGCGACTCCGCCTTGAGCGCCTGCAGCAGGTGGTTGACCAGCGTCCCGTTTTCGGCGCGGTAGAGGTGGTCGATGCTGAGGAAGCGCTCGGCCTTGGCGACGCCGAGCTCGGTCACCGCGACGGTCTTGTGCTTCTCCTCGAACTCGTAGTCGAAGTCGGCCACGAACTCCTTGCGCGTGCGCGGATCGAGACCCTCCGGGGTCTTGCCGGGAACCATCGTGCGCGCCAAGCGCGCGAACTGGACGTAGAGGTCCGCCGCCTGCTCGGGCGCGCCGCTGATGATCAGCGGCGTGCGCGCCTCATCGATCAGGATGTTGTCGACCTCGTCGACGATCGCGAAGGAGTACGCGGTGACCGGCCTGCCGTCCTCGTCGCGACGCCCGCCGTTCTGGACCTTGTCCTCGAGGCTGGCGGCCATGTTGTCGCGCAGGTAGTCGAAGCCGAACTCCGAGTTCGTCCCGTAGGTGACGTCGCAGGCGTAGGCGTGGATCTTCTCCTCGACCGGCTGCCCGGACTGGAGGACCCCGACGGTGACGCCGAGCGCCTCATAGATCGGGCTCATCCACTCCGCGTCGCGACGGGCGAGGTAGTCGTTGACGGTGACCAGATGGACGCCGGCGCCGCCGAGCGTGTTGAGGACCACCGCGAGCGTGGCGGTCAGCGTCTTGCCCTCGCCGGTACGCATCTCGGCGATCGAGCCGCCGTGCAGCACCATGCCGCCGATCAGCTGGACGTCGAAGTGGCGCATCTCCATGCGCCGCTTGCCGGTCTCGCGGACGATCGCGAAGCATTCGGGGAGCAGCTCGTCGAGCGGCTCCCCGTCACGGGCCCTTGCACGTAGCGCGTCGACGCGCTCGCGCAGCTCCTCGTCGCTGTCGAGCTCGAGCTCCGGCTCGAAGGCGTTGATCGCCGCGACGCGCTGCTCGTAGCGTTTGAACTGCTTGCCCTCGCCGATGTTCAGCGCGCGATCGAGGATGCCCATCTGCTCAGCCTACCAATGCCGTCAGCGTGCTTCGTCGTTGCGGCGGGACGCTAGCCGCTGGCGTGGGCGCAGGCTGGCGGCGATTCCGGAGTGCCCGGCGATCGCGCCGATCAGGATCGCCCCGGGCGCCACCTCGGTCCCCGGGAAGACGATCGATTCGCGCAGTGCCGCGCCGTCTCCGATCCGCGCGCCGTCTCCGATCACCAGTGGACCGACCAGCCGGGCGCCGGCCCCGATTGACACGTCGCTCCCGACCCAGATCGGTCCGTCGAGCGTCTGCGCACCGTCGATCGCCGAGCCCTCGCCGACGGTGATTCCGGCGGCGACCCGGGTTCCGGTGACCTGCACCCGCAGTTCGCCGGCGAGCGCGTCGAAGGTTCCCCGGCGCAGCTCGGCGAGCGAGCCGATGTCGTTCCAGTACTCCTCGATCTGGTGGACGAAGAACGGCACGCGCTCGGCGAGCAGCCGGGGAAAGACATCATGCGCCCAGTCGACGAACGGCGTCGCGGGGAAGTAGTCGAAGACCGCCGGCTCGAGGCAGTAGATCCCGCAGCTGCCGAGGTCGGAGCGCGCGTCCTGCGGTTCGGGCTTCTCCTGAAAGCCGCTGATCCGGCCCTCGCCGTCGTGCAGCACCACCCCGTAGTCGCGGGTATCAGCAACGCGCGTCGCCGCGAGCGTCGCGAGCGCGCCACGCTCGCGGTGGCTCGCGATCAGCGCGGGGAGATCGATGTCGGTCAGCGCGTCACCCGATATCACGAGGAACGTCTCGTCGCCGAGTAGGTCGGCGCAGTTGCGCACGCCGCCGGCCGTGCCGAGCAGCTGGTCCTCGTAGCGATAGGTGACGCGCTCGCCGAAGTAGTCGCGGATCGGGTCGGGGAAGTGGTGCAGGTTGGCGACGATCTCCTCGACGCCACCGCCTTCGAGCAGGTCGACGATGTGCGCCATCACCGGGCGGTCGAGCACCGGGACCATCGGCTTGGCGATCTCATAGGTGATCGGTCTCAGGCGGGTGCCCAGGCCGGCCGCGAGGACCATGGCGCGCATCGAGACCGCACGCTAGTCGATTTCGCGCGCGCGCTAGCGGAACGGGCGCAGGTAGCTCTCCTGGGCCTCGCTCAGCACGTCGATCTGGATCCCCAGCGAGGCGAGCTTGAGTCGCGCCACCTCCTGATCGACGGCTGCGGCGACGGCATGGACGCCGGGCGCGCGCTGCGCGCTCTCCCCGGCGATGCCCGCCACGGCCAGTGCCTGGGCGGCGAACGACAGGTCCATCACCGAAGCCGGGTGCCCCGGGGCGGCGGCCAGGTTGACCACGCGCCCCTTGGCGAGAACGTGCAGGCGACGACCGTCGACCTGATACTCGTCGACCAGCGGCAGCGCCTCGCGCGGCGGGCCGCTGGCGATCGCGGCGAGCTCGGCCAGGTTGATCTCGACGTCGAAGTGCCCGGCGTTGGCCAGCACCGCCCCGTCGCGCATCCGCTCGAAATGCTCGCGGCGGAGAACGTCGGGGGCGCCCGTCACGGTGATGAAGATCTCGCCAAGCGGCGCTGCGGCCAGCGCGCTCATGACCTCGAAACCCTCCATCCGCGCCTCCAGCGCCCGGACCGCGTCGACTTCGCAGACGATCACCGCCGCGCCCGCGCCCTTCGCCCGCTGCGCCACCCCGCGCCCCGCCGAGCCGTATCCGAGCACGACCACGGCGCGGCCGGCGAGCAGCATGCTCGTCGCTCGCAGGATCCCGTCGAGCGTCGACTGTCCCGTTCCGTAGCGATCGTTGAAGACGCGCTCGGTGAGCGTCTCGTTGATCGCCAGGACCGCGCAGCGCAACGTTCCCTGGGCCGCCATCGCGCGCAGCCGCACGAGACCGGTCGTCGTTTCCTCGGTGGCGCCGAGCAACTGCCCGGCGACCGCCCCACCGTCGCGGTGGGCGCCGACGATCAGCTCGGCGCCGTCGTCGATCAGGATCTGCGGGGCGCGCTCGATCAGCGTGGTGAGGTGCCGCTCGTAGGCCGCGCGGTCCTCACCGCGGACCCCGAGGACCTCGGCGCCGTGCTCGGTCGCGAGTGCCGCCGCGACGTCGTCCTGGGTGGACAGCGGGTTGGCTGCGCACAGTCCCACCTGCGCACCGCCGGCCCGCAGCACCCGCACCAGGTTTGCCGTCTCGGCGGTGACGTGCAGGCAGGCCGCGATGCGACGGCCGTCGAGCGGGAGCTCGCGCGCGAAGCGCTCGCGGATCGCCGCGAGCACCGGCATCTGGCCGTCGGCCCAGGCGATCCGCGCTGCCCCGCTGCGGGCCAGCGCCGCGGAGCGCGGGCGCCGGTTGGGTCTAGCGGGCTGGCTCATGCTGCTCGCTCACCTCACGGAGGTGCCGCGACCGGCTCCGTGCGTCCCCGCGCGGCGGCCCTCGCCAGCCGCACGCGCGGGAGCGCCGGACAATCGCTAATAGCGGTAGTGATCGGGCTTGTACGGGCCTTCCACCGGCACACCGATATAGGCCGCCTGCTCGTCGGTCAGCTTCGTCAGCTTGACCCCGAGGGCGTCGAGGTGCAGGCGCGCGACCTTCTCGTCGAGGTGCTTGGGGAGCACGTAGACGCGCTTTTCGTATTCGTCGTTCTTGGAGAACAGCTCGATCTGCGCGATGGTCTGGTTCGAGAACGAGTTGGACATCACAAACGACGGGTGGCCGGTTGCGTTGCCAAGGTTCAGCAGGCGGCCCTCCGAGAGCACGATCACCGAGTGCCCGTCAGGGAAGCGCCACTCGTCGACCTGCGGCTTGATGTTGATCCGCTCGATCCCCGGATAGTTCTCGAGGCCGAGAATGTCGATCTCGTTGTCGAAGTGGCCGATGTTGCCGACGATCGCCTGGTGCTTCATCCGCGCCATCTGCCCGACGGTGATGATGTCCTTGTTGCCGGTCGTCGTGATGAACACGTCGCCCTGCTCGAGGACGTCCTCCAGGGTGAGCACCGAGTAGCCCTGCATCGAGGCCTGCAGCGCGCAGATCGGGTCGATCTCGGTGATGATCACCTTCGCGCCCTGCGCGCGCAGCGACTCCGCCGAGCCCTTGCCGACATCGCCGAATCCGCACACGACGGCCGTCTTGCCGGCGAGCATCACGTCGACCGCGCGGTTGATCCCGTCGACCAGCGAGTGGCGGCAGCCGTAGAGGTTGTCGAACTTCGACTTCGTCACCGAGTCGTTGACGTTGATCGCCGGGAACAGCAGATCGCCGGTCTCGGCGAGCTGGTAGAGCCGGTGGACCCCGGTCGTCGTCTCCTCGGTCACGCCCTTGATCGCCGCGGCGATGTTGGTCCAGCGCGAGGGGTCCTCGGCCAGCGAGCGCTGGAGCAGGGCGAGGATCAGCCCGAACTCCTCGTTCTCGGCCGTGGCCGGGTCCGGCACGGCGCCGGCGCGCTCGTACTCGACGCCCTTGTGGACCAGCAGCGTCGCGTCGCCACCGTCGTCGAGGATCATGTTCGGGCCGTTCCCGTCGGGGAAGCGCAGTGCGTTCTCGGTGCACCACCAGTACTCCTCGAGGGTCTCGCCCTTCCAGGCGAAGACCGGCACGCCGGTGACCGCGATCGCCGCGGCGGCGTGGTCCTGGGTCGAGAAGATGTTGCACGAGCACCAGCGCACGTCGGCGCCGAGCGCGATCAGTGTTTCGATCAGCACGGCGGTCTGGATCGTCATGTGCAGCGATCCGGTGATCCGGGCGCCCTTCAGCGGCTGGGCGTCCTGGAATTCGCGGCGGATCGACATCAGACCGGGCATCTCGTGTTCGGCGAGGCGAATCTCCTTGCGCCCGAACTCGGCGAGCGAGAGATCGGCGACCTTGAAGTCCTCTGCGGTGAGCGTGGCGGGTGGTGTCATACGGCCTCCAGTTGGTTGGCGTGGGTGGCGGCGGCGATCAGCGCCTGATGCTTCTCCTGCTCCCAGCGCAGCCAATCGTCTGGGGCGATGAACTCCGGACGCGCCGGCTCGGTCTCGAACCAGTCATCGAGCGCCCGGCGCAGTTCCGGCTCGCTGCGCAACCGGCGCGCGAAGCCGAGCTCGGCGAGCCCGAAGCCAAACCGCGCGAGCAGTTCCCGCAACGTGCGCAGGCGCTGCAGCTGGGCCGGTCCGTAGAGCCGGTAGCCGCCGGCCGAGCGACTCAGCTCGAGCAGCCCGGCGCGTTCGATGTAGCGCAGCATGCGCGGCGACCAGCCGGTCGTGCGGGCGGCCTCGTTGATCGTCAGCGCGTCCATCGGCGGTACCTTACCACGGCCATGTCAAGGTTGGTCGTGCGGCTCGGCGGCCGCGACGGACGCGCTCAGGCCGGCGTGACGACCTCGATCCAATCGAGCAGGCGACCGCACAGCGACCGCGCCCGGGCCGGACTCACGGTGAGCAGGCGCATCTGCGAGTCCGGCGGCGAGAGGGCGATCTCGCTGAGCGAGGTGTACTCCTCGCTGTCGGCGTTCCCGGGCGCGAGATTCCCGTTCGGATAGGTGATCGTGATCGCGTGGGTGCCGGGCCGCAGGGTCAGCGGCGCGCCAACCCGTTCGTAGGCGCCGACGGGGTCGAGCGCGTCGGCCACCGCGCCGATCCGGCGGCCGTCGACACTCACGGTGAAGCCGCGACCAAAGCTTCCCCCGAGCCACAGCTGATAGTCGTGGGCGCCGTGCGCGATCAGGACATGTGCGGTCGCGCTCGCCCCGGCGGCGAGCGGCGTCAGCGTGCCGCTCGGCGTGTAGGCGTCCCAACCGCTTGAGGACCACTGGGTGTCGGTGGCGCGGAGCACGATCGGGTTGGGACGCGCGAAGGCGGCCAGCTCGCCATGGTCCGCGGCGGCCGTGGCAGCCAGCGCCCGGACCTTCGAACAGCTCGGTACGGCCGCCGGTGCGATCGCGCAGAGGTAGCCGTGGGGCTGCGGGGCCGAGGCGTTGCCGCAGTAGGGGTCGCTGACCGTGTCGCCGAGTCCGAGGTGCTCGATGACCCGCGTGGCCGCATGCGCCGGCTGCTGCCAGAGCTCGTAGTAGTGCCCGGCGTAGACCTCGCGGTAGATCGACGGTGGACGGCTCGCGGTCGGTCCGACCCGCGTCACCAGCGAACGGAACGGCGCAAGGGTGTTCAGCGCGAAGGCGTCGATGTCGGCCCACGCCGGGTCGGTGAGCAACGCTCCGCCGAGCGTCGGCAGGTCGAGCTGCGGGCCGGGGCGGAACTCCGCCGGCTCGACCGGCGCCGCGGCGCGCAGGAAATGGCGGTCTCCGTAGATCTCGTACTCGTTGAAGAACGTGGGGCCCTTGCCGGCGATCATCGTGCCGATCTTCTGCAGCTCGGCCAGACGGGCGCGCGGCGCGAGCGTCACGTTGTGGTACTGCAGGTAGTTCGACCACAGCACGCCGCCGGCGATCGCGCCGAGCAGCAGCACGCCGGCGATGACCGCCGCGACCCGTTCGCGGCTGAACAGGATCGCGCCGCCGGTCATCCCGGCGAGCAGCACGGCCGGCGAGGAGATCGCCAGCGACTTGCCCATCAACCACGGAACGGCGCCCAGCAGCGACAGCACCGCGACCGAGACGAGCGCCACCGCGACGTAGAGCGCCAGTCCGCCGCTGCGCTGCCGCAGCGTCCAGGCGAGCGCGAAGAGCGCGCCGGCGAAGACGCAGTACACCAGCAGGTGGTTGACGAACGACGGCGGCGGCCCCGGGATGCCCAGGTCGCGGAAGTCGCCGTCGATCCAGACCCCGCCGAGCTGGATCGCCCGCAGCGCCGAGGTCAGGTTGCCGTAGGCCGTGGCGTGGTCCGCGGTCGCTGCGGTGAAGACCTTGTTGACGCGCAGGTAGTTGGACAGCGTGAGCCACGCCGGCAGCGCGAGCACGGCGGTCAACGGCACCGCCGCGAGCAACCCGATGGCGCGCGCGCGGCCCCGTATCCAACGCCAGGCCAGCACGGCGACGACGGCGAGCGCCGCCGGCGCGGCGTAGAAGAACGCGCCGGGCCCGAGCGTGACGATCAGCGCCGCACCGGCGACGGCGACCGGCACGCTCGTGCGCGGCCCCGGATTCGCGGCGGCGAGCGCTCGGGCACTCACCGCGAGTCCCAGCGCGAGCAGGAAGGCCGCGGTCAGCTCCTTGATCCCGCCCCACGCGGCGTAGCCGAAGAGCAGCGCCGACTGCGCGGCGATGAAGGCCACGAACGCGCGCAACCAGCCGCTCGGCACGACCGGCGCGAGGAGCTCCCAACCGCACATCGCCAGCGCGGCGGCGCAGACCGCGAGGTAGGGCTGGAAGATCCACGCGGCATCGATGCCGGTGATCCAGTGACCGACGCCGGGCAGCATGAACGCCCCAGCCGGGTAGCCCGCGGTCGTCAGGTTCGTCTGGAGCAGCAGGTTGTAGGTCGAGGCCGGGAGCGTCGCGAGCGAACGGCCGTGGGCGAAGAACTGATCGATGAAGGCGAGCCACGTTGCCGTGTCGTCGAGGCGCACGTAGCCGAGGAACGTCGCCTGGCCGCTGAGAATCACCGGCGCGCCGTAGATCAGCAGCACGCCCACGGCCGCCACGAGGACCGCCGGCGCGAGCTTGGTGCGCCGCCAGGCACGCGCGAGCCCGGCCAGCCCGCCGGCCGCCACCAGCGGTGCCGCCGCCGGCGCGGTGGCTGCGGAGATCGTCAGCAGCGCCGCCACGACGATGGCCGCGGCCAGCCCAAGCGGGATCGCGAGCGCCCCGACGTCGCGTTCTCCGCCCGCCCATTCCACCAGCGCCCCCCAACCGAGGCCGAGCGCCGCCAGCACGAGCGGAAACAGGGCCCACGAGAGGATCATCGACATGCGCGAGCCACCGGTGCCCGATCCTAGCTCAGCGCAGCAGCAGCCGAGTCAGCCGCCAGTACAGCCTCGACGCCGTCACGAGGACCGCCGGGACCGCCAGGTTGGGGCTGTCGAACGAGCCCGTCAGCTGCGCGGCGAACTCGGCCGCGCCGACGCGGCGCGTCCGCTGCACGGCCCGCCGGCGCGCCAGGGCGCGCGGCAGGCCGACCGCCGTCGCGCACTGCGCGCGCAGCTTCGCGCCCAGCCAGCCGCCGCGCGCCGCGACGACGAGCAGTCCCAGCTCGGCGGCCAGCAGCGCCGGTGCCACCAGGACCAGCAGCGCCAGCGGGTAGGTTGCCAGCACCGTGCGCCAGCGGTTTCGCTCGAGCAGGTACCACTTTCGCGCGCCCTTGTCGAACTCGTAGTCGTGGATCACGCGAGCGCGCGGCTCGACGCCGACGCGACGGCCGGCGAGCCACAGGCGCAGGCCCAGATCGAGATCCTCGCCGTAGAGGAAGTAATCGTCGCGCAGGCCGTCGAGCTCCCGCCAGACCTCGCGGCGCGCGACCAGCGCGGCGCCCGAGGCGAACGCCACCTCATAGGGGCCGGTGGCGAGCTCGGCGGCGTTGCGGCCGCACTGCCCGGCCCAGCCGATCCCCAGGTAGTGCACCACGCCGCCGGCGACGTTGATGCGCCCGTCGGGGAGCATCACCACCGGTTGCCAGGCCGACCAATCGGGGTGTTCGGCGGCCACGGCGCGCAGGCGCGCCAGCGCGCCCGCCGCGACGAGCGTGTCGGGGTTGAGCAGACAGAGCAGCGGTGCGCTGCTCGCGTCAACGCCCAGCCGGCAGGCCGCGGCAAAGCCCGTGTTCGATCCCGCGTCGATGACCACGGCTCGCTCACCCAATGTCCGCGCCAGCGCCACCGTCCCGTCCGCGGAGGCGTTGTCGACGATCACGAGCTCGTCATCGACCTCCAGCTGACCGGCCAGCGACCTCGCGAGCGCCGCCAGCTGCGCGGCCGAGTTGTGCGTCACGACGACGACCGCGAGGGCGTCGTTCACGTCTCGGGGCGCTCCTGCTCGAGCTGCTTCAGGCGGTCCGCGAGCAGCGCGACGCGCTGCGCCAGCTGCTTGTTCTGCTCGGTCAGGCGAGAGATCACGAGGCTCAGGCTCAGCAGCAGCACGACGACGAAGGCGAAGCCGACGGCGAACAGCGCGTTGGGCGGCGAGCGGATGCCGACCTCCGAGGACAGCGTCGTCAGCAGGCCCTGCCACACGGCAAGGACGAACAGGATGATCGCGGCGCCGAGCCACAGCAGGGCATAGCGCTCCATCAGCCGTCGTCGGCGCACCAGCTCGACGACCACGACGACGACGAGCACGGCGATCGCGATCACGGCGACGCGCTGATAGGTCGGCGGCGCGGCGCGGGCGGCGGCGAGCACGATCACGGCCGCGGCTCCTCGGCCTCGATGCCCGGGCGTGCCCGCAGGATGCCGACGAACACGGCGAGCAGCACCTTGACCATGTAGTACGCCGGGACGGCGCGGGCGATCGTCGAGCGTCCGCTCGTGCGCGGTCGCATCGTCACGGCGATCTCGCGCGAGCGCAGGCGGTGCGCGTGCAGCAGGAGGATCGCCTCAACCTCCGGATAGTCGTGCGGGTAGTCCCGCGCGAACAGCTCGATCCCGCGGCGCGTGCTCATCCGAAACCCCGAGGTCGCGTCGGTGACGCGTTGATGGGTCAGCAGCGAGATCAGCGCGGCGAACACGCGAATTCCGGCGCGGCGCAGCGGCGAGGAGCGGTAACCGCCCTCGTCGGTCAGAAAGCGCGAGCCGGTGATCATCTCCACGGCCGGCTCCTCGCCGAGGGCGGCGAGCAGGCGCGGGATGTCGCGCGCGTCGTGCTGTCCGTCGCCGTCGACCTGGACGGCAACCTCATAGCCGTTGTCGCGGGCGTAGAGGTAGCCGCATTGCACGGCACCGCCGATGCCGACGTTGAACGGCATCGAGATCACGCGAGCCCCCGCCGCGGCCGCGATCGCCGCCGTATCGTCGACCGACCCGTCGTCCACCACGAGCACGTCGAAGCCCGCCGCGTGCTGATGGATCTCGGTCACCGTCTGCGCGATGCACCCGGCCTCGTTGAGGGCCGGGACGATGGCGAGGTGTCGACTCATGCGCGGACGGTGCGGCGACGATGACCGAGCGACACGTTACACGTCGCTCCTGCCGCCACCGCGGCGTGGCCCGCCCCCAGCCCCGCTATTCGCGCGCGGCGAGCTGCTTCTTGAGATCCTCCAGCGGCGGCGCCGGCGTCGGGTCGGTTCCGTTCAGCGCGGCCAGGTAGACCGAGAGCAGATCGCCGAGCAGCACCAGCGAGCAGACCCGCTCGAGCGCGCTCTCGCCATGGGTGCTGACCACGCGCGTGGTCTTGGCGTGCGGGCCGATGAATCGCTCGGTCAGCTCGATCCGCGTGCGCAGCCGCGGGTGGCTGTCGCAGTCGTCGAGGAAGACGGCGCTGAACGGGCCGAGCTCGCCGGCGCCCAGCCAGCCGGCGATCTCGTTGTGGTCGAGCTCGGGAAGCTCGGCTGCGAACGCGGGGACCCCGGCGTTCTCGTTGATCTGCGTCTTCCAGCGGTAGGCGATCTGCGCCGTCAGCGCCGCCCCGACGATCACCGGGACCGTGTGATGCAGGTCGCGCGCCAGGGCCTTCGGCAGCGAGTCGTCGTCCGCATCGGGACCCCACTGGGCGACCAGCTGCTCGAGATGCGACGCGGTGACGTCGATCTCCGCCGCCAGCCGCGGCCCGGCACCGCACAGCGCGGCGACCTCGAGCGCGCTGATCAGCATGTAGGCGATCGCGGCGCGCGGCTCGAAGCCGGCGGGGATCGGGATCACCGGCACCGACGCGGCGCGCGCCTGCTCGGCGAGCACGCCGCCGGTGGTGACGACGATCCGCCGCGCGCCGAGCGCCCCGGCCGACTCGAAACAGGCGAGCGTCTCCTCGGTGTTGCCCGAGTAGCTCGCGCAGAGCACCGTCGTATCCGGCGTTGTCCACGACGGCAGCCCGTAGCCGCTGGCGGCGAGGATCGGCCGTGAGGCCTGGTCGGCGAGCGCCGCGCGGGCCAGCGCGCCGCCGATCGCCGAGCCGCCCATCCCGGCGACGATCAGCCCGCCCGGCGTGTCGACCGCCTCGATCGCCGCCGACTCGACCCGCCACAGCGCATCGCCGAGCTGCTCGGGCATCGCGAGGATGTCCGCGAGCATGTGCCCGGAGTCGAGCGCGTCGATGCTCGCACGGTCGAGCGCGCTCACAGGCGCTCTCCCGGCGCCACCTTCGTGCCTGCTGCGATCAGCTGATCCCCGTCGATCTCGGCGTCCTCTCCAACCACCACTCCATCCTCCAACTCGGCGTTGGGCCCGATCTTCGCACGCTCGGCGACGATGCTGTCGCGAAGCACGCAGCCGGCGCCGATCCGCGCGCCGGCGAGGACGACCGAGCGGTCGATGCGCGCCCCGGAGCCGACCACCACCGCGTCGCCCAGGACGACCTGAGCGCCGATCTCCGCGTCCGCCGCGACCTCGCACCCCACGCCGATCGCCGCCGAGCCGTCACGCCGCCCGCCGTCGCTGTGGACCGCGCCGGCGATGATGTCGAAGCTGCCCTGGAGGTAGCGCTCCGGGGTGCCGATGTCGAGCCAGTAGCCGCTTGCGTCGTAGCCGTACAGGCCCTGGCCGACGAGCGCCGGCCAGACCTCGCGCTCGATCGAGACCGGGCGCCCGGGCGCGATCAGCTCCAACACGCTGCGCTCGAGCACATACGCTCCGGCGCTGACGAGCTCGCGGCCGGCGGCCGCCCCGTCCGGCTTCTCGATGAACTCGCGCACCTCGCCGTCTGACGCGCAGTGCACGAGGCCGTAGGCGCTCGGGTCCTCGACGGTGACCAGCGCGAGCGTCGCGACGGCCCCGGTTCGCTCATGGGCGGACAGCTGCGCGCCGAGGTCGATGTCGGTCAGGATGTCGCCGTTGCACACCACGAAGCGCTCGTCGAGCAACTCCTGCGCGAGGCGCAGCGGCCCGCCGGTACCGAGCGGCTCGGACTCCGCGACGTAGCGCAGCCGGATCCCGTAGCGGGCGCCGTCGCCGAGCACCTCGCGCACGCCGTCGCCGCCGAAGCCGCAGCAGAGGATCACGTCGCTGACGCCATGCCCGCGCAGCCAGTCGAGCATGAACACGATGAACGGGCGGTCGACGAGGGTGACCACCGGCTTGGCGATTCGCGCGGTGAGCGGCCACAGGCGGGTGCCCGCGCCGCCGGCCAGGATCACCGCCTGCATGTCACGCTCATCCGATCCCGATCCCGTCGTAGGTCAGCCCGGCGGCGCGCACCGTCGCGGGGTCCAGCGCGTTGCGCCCGTCGATCACGACGTTGCCCGCCATCGCCGCCGCCACGGCGCCCCAGTCGAGCGCGAGGAACTCCGGCCATTCGGTGACCAGGACGACGGCATCGGCGCCGGCGACGACCTGCTCGATGCCGTCGGCGTAGTCCAGCTCCGGCATGATCTTGCGCGCCTCCTCGGTGGCGATCGGGTCGTAGGCGCGCACGTGCGCCCCCTCCGCCTCGAGGCGCGCGGCGAGGACCAGCGACGATGCCCCCCGCATGTCATCGGTGTTCGGCTTGAACGCGAGCCCGAGCACGCCGATCCGGCGGCCCGCCAGCGAGCCGAGATGCCGCGCGAGCTTGGCCACGACACGGCGCTTCTGGAGCTCGTTGACCTCGATGACCGCGCCCAGCAGCTGAAAGTGGTACCCGGAGTTGGCCGCGAGCAGCTTCAGGGCGCTGACGTCCTTGGTGAAGCACGAGCCGCCGTAGCCCAGCCCGGCCGAGAGGAACTTCGGGCCGATCCGCTGGTCGAGCCCCACACCGCGGGCCACCTCGAGCACGTTCGCGCCGGTCTCCTCGCAGACGTTGGCGATCTCGTTGATGAAGGAGATCTTCGTCGCGAGGAACGCGTTGGCGGCGAGCTTGATCATCTCGGCGCTGGCGACGTCGGTGCGCACGAGCGGCGCCCCCAGCGGGGCGTAGAGCGCACACACCGCGTCGCCCGCCCAGCCGTCGCCGTCGTCGCCGACGACGACCCGGTCGGGGTGGCTGAAATCGTCGAGCGCCGAGCCCTCCTTGAGGAACTCCGGGCACGAGACGTAGGCCAGGCCGGCCTTGCCCTGTTCGGCGAAGCTCCGCTCGATGGCCCGGCCGGTGCCGCAGGGCACGGTCGACTTCATGACCAGCGCGTGCTCGGATGAGGCGGGCATCGCCTCGACCACGGCATGGACCGCCGAGAGGTCGGCGTCACCCGCGAAGGTCGGCGGCGTCCCGACCGACACGAACAGCAGGCGCGCGTGGTCGATCGCCTCGTCGAGCGTCGTCGCGAAATGCATCCGCTCGCTGTTGCGAGCGATCTGCTCGGCCAGGCCCGGCTCGTAGATCGGCACCTCGCCGCGGCGCAGCAGATCGATCTTCGCCGTGTCGATGTCGACGCAGTAGACCTCGCTGCCGAGGTCGGCAAAGCCCGCCGCCGTGACAAGGCCGACGTAACCGGTGCCGATCACCCCGATCGGTTCGCGCGGGCCGTCCATCGGCGCCCAAGGCTATCGGAGGCCCCAGCGGCGCCGAAATGTGCGCGCGCCGCGGGCGATCACGACGTCGCGCCGGTCGCGCCGGTGGGCCCACTCAGCCCGGTCGGCCCACTCAGCCCGGTGGGCCCGCTCAGCCCGGTCGGCCCACTCAGCCCGGTCGGCCCGGTGACCGCCGTCGGCCCGAAGTTGACGGTGAACGCGGCGCCGCCGGGGCTCAGCGAGCTGGGCAACGCATAGCTGGCCTCGTTGACCGAGTAGCGCGCGTGGCCGTTGCTGCTCAGCAGGATCGCGCCGGAATCCCAGACCGGATCGTCGATCGGCCCGGTGTGGGTGCCCGCGGTCCCGATCGAGGACGCCGACGCTGCCGTGAAGCCGATCTGCCCGAAGTTGGTCAGCCGCAGCGGCCGGCAGCGATCGGTGCCCGAGCAGCTGGCCGGCGCCTCGGCGATCCACTCGGCGGCGCTGGTGTCGGGGACCGGCGCGTGCATCGCCGTGCGCTTGATGAAGCGCAGGGCCCCGGTGGTGTTGTCGCTCAGCGTCAACGTCACATGGTCGGAGCTGACATGCACGCTGGCGCTGATCGAGTCACCCGGGGTGATCTTCAGCCGCGCGATGGTGACCGGCGGGCGCGGCACGAGCTCGTACCAGGCGTAGTAGAAGAGCTGGCCCTGGGAGCTGCAGTCGGCCTCCGAGCCGATCTGCTCGAGCGCCTTGGAGCCCGGCGCGTAGCCGCCGAGACCGACCCAGAACGCGGCGAAGGTCCTCTGCTGGGGCGCGCAGGTGGCCGCCGGCTGAACCCACGAGCCGCTGACCGTGGTGAAGTGGCTGGCCACGCGCGCCGACCGCGGAACGGCCGTCGCCACCCATCCGGCCCAGTTCGAGCTGGCCTGGTTCGGGATCGTGTTCGCCAGCGCGACGCCGCCTCCGGCGACGGCGAGGGTACCCAGCGCGATCGCGATCGCGCGGCGGATATGCGGCGGCGTGGGCGTCATCGGACGCCAATGACTCTAGTGAACGCGATAAAGCCCAGATGCCGTTCTGGACTACTGATCGGCGCCGCCGGCGATCGCCAGGAAGGCCTCGGCGCGCTGCAGATCGCGCGCGGCGCGCGCCGCCTCCTCGGTGTCGGGCGGTGCCTGCTCGACTGCGTGACGCGCCGCGGCGACGCGCTCACGCAGCTCCGACACGTTCAGGCGCTCCGGGGCGATCGCCTCCTCGACGAGCACCAGCACGCGGTTCTCGGCCATCTGTACGTACCCCTCGGCCTGTGCGTAACGGACGATGTCGGTCTCGGAGCGGTACAGCCGCAGCTCGGTCGGCTCCAGGCGCGCAAGCAGCGGCTCGTGATGCGCGAGCAGGCCGATCGAGCCGATCGTCGTGCGGGTGGAGAGCATCTCGACCTCCTCGTTGAAGATCTCGCCCTCGGGCGTGAGAACCTCGACGTTGAAGCGGGTGCGCGCCATCAGTCGCCCTTCGCCGCCTCGACGACCTGCTCGATCCTCCCCTTGAGGAAGAACGCGCTCTCGGGGAGCTCGTCGTGCTTGCCCTCGATCAGCTCAGCGAAGCCGCGGATCGTTTCGGCGATCGGCACGTACTCGCCCGGTGTCCCGGTGAACTGCTCGGCGACGGAGAAGGGCTGGGAGAGGAACCGCTCGATCCTCCGCGCGCGCTGCACGATGACCTTGTCCTCGTCGGAGAGCTCGTCGATGCCGAGGATCGCGATGATGTCCTGGAGCTCCTTGTAGCGCTGGAGGATCTCCTTGACGCGGTTGGCGACGCGGAAGTGCTCCTCGCCGACGATGTCGGGCTTGAGGATCGTCGAGGTCGAGTCGAGCGGGTCGACAGCCGGGTAGATGCCCTTCTCGGAGATCGCCCGCGAAAGCGTCGTCGTCGCGTTGAGGTGGGCGAACACCGACGCCGGTGCCGGGTCGGTGAGGTCGTCGGCGGGGACGTAGATCGCCTGGATCGAGGTGACCGAACCGGCGCGCGTCGATGCGATGCGCTCCTGCAGCTGCCCCATCTCGGTTTCGAGCGTCGGCTGGTAGCCGACCTGTGAGGGCATCCGTCCGAGCAGCGCCGAAACCTCGGAGCCGGCCTGGACGAAGCGGAAGATGTTGTCGATGAAGAGCAGCACGTCCTGGCCCTGGTCGCGGAAGTACTCGGCCATCGTCAGGCCTGAGAGCGCGACCCGCATGCGCGCTCCGGGCGGCTCGTTCATCTGGCCGAAGACGAGCATCGTCTTGTCGAGCACGCCCGATTCCTTCATCTCGAGCCAGAGGTCGTTGCCCTCGCGGGAGCGCTCGCCGACACCGCAGAATGCCGACAGGCCGCCGTGCTCCTTCGCGAGGTTGTGGATCAACTCCTGGATCAGCACGGTCTTACCGACGCCGGCGCCTCCGAACAGGCCGACCTTGCCGCCCTTGGCATACGGGGCCAGCAGATCGACGACCTTGATCCCGGTCTCGAACATCTCGGCCGTCGGCGTGAGGTCCTCCACACGCGGGGCGCTCTGGTGGATCGCGCGACGCTCGACATCCGCGGGTAGCGCCTCGCCGAGGTCGATCGGGTCGCCCAGCACGTTGAAGATGCGCCCGAGCGTGGCCGTCCCGACCGGCACCGTGATCGGGCCGCCGGTGTCGGTCATCTGCGCGCCGCGGGCCAAGCCGTCGGTCGAGTCCATGGCTACCGCGCGGACGCGGTTGTCGCCGAGGTGCTGCTGCACCTCGCAGACCAGCAGCTCGTCGGCTGAGCTGGACACGCCCTCGGCCTCCTCGGCCCCGCTGGCGCGCGCAACGGTGATCGCGTGGTTGATCTCCGGCAGCTTGTCGGGGAAGAGCGCCTCGATGACGACTCCCTGGATCTCCTCGATGTAGCCGAGGTTGGTGGCGGTAGAGGCTTCCATCGGTGTGGCTCCTTTGTGGCTCGAGTCCTAGACCAGCGACTCGGCGCCGGCGACAACTTCCATTATCTCCTGGGTGATCTCGGCCTGACGCGCGCGGTTCATCTCGAGCGCGAGATCCTCGATCAGCTCGCCCGCGTTCTCCGAGGCGCTGCGCATCGCGGTCATCCGGGCCCCGTGCTCCGAGGCGGTCGACTCGAGCAGCGCCCGGTAGAGCGAGATCTCGATGTAGTCGGGCAGCAGCACGCGCAGGATCTCCTCGGCCTCGGGCTCGTAGTCGACGAGCGCCCGGGGCCCGTCGGGGGTCTCCGTCTCATCGGCGACCTCGCCGAGGATCGTCGCCTCGGATATCGGCAGCAACGTCTCGCGCGTGACCCGCTGGGTCAGCGCCGACACGTAGCCGTTGTAGATGATCTCGACGCGGTCGAGGCGGCCGTCGATGTAGGCGGTCGTCAGGTCGCCGGCGATGCGGCGCCCGTCGGCGTAGGACGGACGGTCGGTGAAGCCGGTGTAGCTCCCGTCGAGCGTCTTGCCGCGAAAGCTCAGCGAGGACACGCCGCGGCGGCCCGAGGCGTACCACACCGGCGTCCGCTGCTCGGCCTCGAGCTCGGCGCCGAGCCGCAGCCCGGCGCGGATGATCTGGGAGTTGAACGCGCCGGCGAGACCGCGATCCGCGGTGACCAGCAGGATGCCGATGCGCTGCTCGTCGGCGTGCGCCGTCAGCAGCGGGAGCCGGGACGCCTCGGCGCCGGCGTCCTTGGCCGCCTGGCGGGTCATTCGCCGCAGCGCGTCCGCGTACGGGCGCAGCGCGGCGATCCGCTGCTCGGCGCGGCGCAGCCGCGCCGCCGAGACGGCCTCCATGGCACGCGTGATCTTCTGGATGTTCTTGAAGCTCGCGATGCGGTTCTTGACTTCGCGCTGGGAGGCCATGGGGATCGGTGCGGCGCGGCGGCTAGGCCGCCAAATCCTCCGGCTCGGGCTTGACGCCGTCGGTTGACTCGGCGGCTTCGGGCTCAATCGGCGTCGGCGCGGCGACCGTATCGTCCTCGAGCGGCTGACCTTCCTCGTCGAGGTCGTAGCCGAAGTCCTCGGCGAACTCGCCGACGGCCTGCTTGACCGCGTCCTGGGTCTCCTGCGACCAGTCTCCCCCGGCGATCGTGGCCCGCAGCTCCTGGTGGCGGGCGTGCGCCGCCGAGACCAGGTCGGCCAGGAACATCGGCACCCGCTCGACGCTGATGCGATCGACGAAGCCGTTCGTCGCCGCGTAGACCTGCAGGACCTGATCCTCGACCGCCAGCGGCTGGCGCTCACCCTGGTTGAGCGCCTTGACCAGACGCTCGCCACGGGCCAGCGTTCGCTGGGTGTCGGCATCGAGATCGGAGCCGAACTGCGCGAACGCCTCGAGGTCGCGGTACTGGGAAAGCTCGAGCTTGAGGCGACCGGCGACCCTCTTCATCGGGACGATCTGCGCGTTGCCGCCGACCCGCGAGACCGAGATCCCGACGTTGATCGCCGGGCGCACGCCGGAGTTGAACAGCTTCGGCTCGAGGAAGATCTGCCCGTCGGTGATCGAGATGACGTTGGTCGGGATGTAGGCCGAGACGTCACCGGCCTGGGTCTCGATCACCGGCAGCGCCGTCATCGAGCCGCCGCCGAGCTCGTCGTTGAGCTTGACGGCGCGCTCGAGCAGGCGCGAGTGCAGATAGAACACGTCACCGGGGTAGGCCTCGCGTCCCGGGGGCCGGCGCAGCAGCAGCGACATCTGCCGGTAGGCGTAGGCGTGCTTGGTGAGGTCGTCATACACGCACAGCGCGTGACCGCCGTTGTAGAGGAAGTGCTCGGCCATCGCACAGCCGGCGTAGGGCGCCATGAACTTGATCGGGGCCGCCTCGTCGGCGGCGGCCGCGACGATGATCGTGTTGTCGAGCGCGCCGTGCGCGCGCAGCGTCTCCGCCAGCGCCACGACGGTCGCCATGCGCTGGCCGATCGCGACGTAGATCGAGACGACTCCGGAGTCGCGGTTGTTGATGATCGTGTCGATGGCGATCGCCGTCTTGCCGGTCTGGCGGTCGCCGATGATCAGCTCGCGCTGACCGCGGCCGATCGGGATCATCGAGTCGATCGCCTTCAGACCGGTCTGCATCGGCTCGAGCACGGGCTGGCGCTGGACGACGCCCGGCGCCTTGAACTCCGCCGGGCGCGTCTCGGTCGTCGCGACCTCGCCGCGGCCGTCGAGTGGACGGCCGAGCGGGGAGACGATCCGGCCGAGCAGCGCATCGCCGACCGGGATCTCGAGCAGCCGGCCGGTGCGCTTGACGGTGTCGCCCTCGACGATCTTCTGCCATTCGCCGAACAGCACCGCGCCGACGTTGTCGGACTCGAGGTTCAGCGCCAGTCCGACCACGTCGTGAGGCAGCTCGAGCATCTCGAACGACATCGCGTTCTCGAGGCCGTGGATGCGGGAGATGCCGTCGGCGACCGACAGCACGGTGCCGACCTCGGTCAGCGTGGCGCTGCCGGCGTCGAGCCCCTCGATGCGACTCTTGAGGATGCTGGTGATTTCGTCCGGGTTGATCTGCATGTGGGGATCGGGCTCCTTGCGGTCGCTGTGGCGGGCCTAGCCCCGGGCGACTTGCTTGCGTAGTTGTTCAAGACGGTTGCGGATCGAGGCGTCGAGGATCGCGTTGCCGACGCGCAGCACGATGCCGCCGATTATCTCCGGCTCGACGGTGGCGGTCAGCTCGACGCGCCGTCCGGTCTGGGCACCGACGCGCTCTCCGATCTGCGCGACGGCGGCGTCGTCGAGTGCGATCGCGCTCGTCACGTGGACGGGCAGCAGACGGTTCTCCTGCTCCCAGAGCGAATCGAGCCGGCGACGCATCCGGAAGATCACCGGCATCCGGTGCTTCTCGATCAGCAACTCGATGAAGTTCGTCAGCAGCGGGTCGGCGTCGATCACCGTGCGGGCGAGGCCATCCTGCTTCTCCTTCGTCGAAAAGTACGGCGAGAAGAAGAAGACCTGCAGGTCACGGTTGGAGTCGAGCGCGTCCGCGACCTCGCCGAGCTGCTGGCGGACGACGTCGAGGCGGCCCTGCTCCTGGGCGGCTTCGAACAGCGCCCGCGCGTAGACGGTGGCGATCTGTTCCATCAGCAGCTAGTTCTCCGAGACGGCGAGCGAAGCGAAGTCGAGCTCGCCGATGGCTTCCTCGACAAGGCGTCGCTGGTCGTCGGCGCTCAGCGTCTTGCGCGTGACCTTCTCGGTGGCCAGGATCGTCAGGTTCGTCACCTCGTCGCGAATCTCCGCGATCGCGCGCCGGGTCTCGACCTCGATGTCGCGCTTGGTCTGCTCGAGCAGCTGCTCGCGGCGCTCGTGCGCCGCTTCGATCGCCTCGTGCTCCTGCTCCTCGGCGGCACGCCGCGCGCGGGTGACGATCTCCTCGGCCTGGCTGCGCGCCTGCTTCAGCCGCTCGCGATACTCGGCGAGCAGCGCGTCAGCTTCGACGCGAGTGCGCTCGGCCGTGTCGATCGCGTCCTCGATCGACTTCTGGCGGCGGTCGAGGGCGCCGCGGATCGCGGGGAACGCGAAGCGCCGCAGCAGCAACATCGTGATCGTGAAGACGACGAGCGTCCAGATCATCAACCCGAGTCCCGGGGTGATCAGGAAGCTGCCGGAGGACGACGCGGCGAGCAGATGTGAGCTGACGGGCACCGTTGTTCTCCTAGCTGATGATGAAGGCCGAGAGCAGGCCGGCGACCAGCCCGTAGAAGAAGCACGCCTCGGTGAGCGCGAACCCGAGCCACTGGAGCTGCGTGATCTCGTCGCGCATCTCGGGCTGGCGCGTGATGGCTTCGATGGCCTTGCCGAAGATGATGCCGATGCCGACACCGGCGCCCACGGCACCGAGTCCGCCGCCGACACCGAGGCCGATCGACTTGCCCGCCTTTGCGATGTTGGGGTCTCCGACTACTGCGGAGATGAGGCTGTGCAACACAGTGACTCCTTCTCTTGGCTAATGGTGGTCGGCGACCGCTCCGCCGAGGTAGATCGCGGTAAGCGTCGCGAAGATGAATGCCTGCAGCGCCGCGACGAGGCCGACCTCGAACGCGAACAGCAGGACGCCGAACGGCAGCGTGAACCAGCCGAGCCACGCGACGCCGAGCAGCACGGCGAGCGCTCCCGCCATGAACAGGATGATCAGGTGGCCGGCGAGGATGTTGGCGAACAGACGGACGGAGAGCGAGAGCAGCCGCATCACGTTCGAGAGCACCTCGAGGACGAAGATGAAGCCCGCCATCGGGCCCTGAACGCCGCCCGGGACGAGACCCTTGACATAGCCGATCGGCCCCTTCACCCGGATCCCCTCGGCGGTGTAGGACACGAACACGACGAGCGCGAAGACGAGCGGGATCGAGAGGTTCGCGGTTGCGGCGTAGAGCGAGAAGGACGGGATGTTCAGCCCGAACAGCGTGAATTCGTGCTCGGTGTTCGTGGGCAGCGGGATGAACCCGATGAGGTTCGAGAAGAAGATGAACAGGGCGAGCGTGGCGATGAAGGGAAACCACTTCACGGCCATCTTCCGATCCATGTTGGCCCCCACGATGTTGTTCTGGAGCCCCTGGAAGACCAGCTCGACCGCCGTCTGGACGCGGTTGGGCCGCGCCTGCATGCGCCGCGCGACGTAGATCATCGTCACGCAGGTGAGGACTCCCGCCAGCACGAGGTACAGGACCGCCTTGTTGATCGAGAAGATGCCGAGGTTGACCCAGCTGTCGAGCTTGAACTCGGTCTGCGGCTGGTAGGTCGGGTTCTTGGGGCCCTTGCCGACGATCAGCAGGAGCGCGACGGTGCCGCCCAGCCAGATCGCGGCGACGAGGAGCAGGATCTTGCGGCGGCGGCTCACGAATCCCCCCGCGACGGGGCGACGATCTCCCGGCGGAACACCAACGACACCGCGAGCTCGACGGTGAAGGCGACGAGCACGACGATGGCCGCGACGATCCCGTCACGGTTGTGGCCGATGAAGTGCGCGCCGAGGACCACGAGCGCGATCAGCCACACCCGTCCGAGGATCGCCGCGAGGTGCAGCGCCGCCCGGCTGCGCGTGTCGCGGGCGCGCCACGCTCTCACCTTGATCAGATCGACCGCGAAACGCGTGACGATCCAGCCGATCGCCCCGAACGCGAACCCCAGCGCCGGGAGGCTCGCGAGCAGCACGAACGGCGTGCTCGCCACCACCAGGACGACGTCGAGATAGCGCAGGAAGGAGGTCGCCAGCGCGGGATGCCGCCCGCCTTGCGGTGCGGGCCCGGCCTCCGCCATCAACGCGCGGGTCCCAACGGCCGGCAAGGCCGGAGCGGACACAAGATCGTCTGATCGAGTTGCGTGAGCGAGCATTCGAACGGGGCGCAGCGCGTCAGCACACGGGGCGACGCGGGCGCGCGCGCAGCGCGCGCCTCTGCGCCTGGGCGGCGCGTCGCAGCCGCTGCATGCACGCCGGGCGACGCCCGTCAAGGCGTCGGTGCGGTCCCCGCTGGCGCTCGGGCTCCGGTCGTCGATCGTCTGCGTGGGCGTGTTCGGACATCGTGTTGATGCGCACCCTATACCCAGCTACGGGAGCGTGCGGGCCGGCCGTTCGACCGGGCCGCAGGAAGCCGGCGGCAGCCGCAGTCTAGCGGCGCAGAGACTTTGTAACAAGTTTGTGACAATTCGCTCCTCCGCGCCCGTCGCCCGCTCACCGCGGCGCGCCCACCTCCAATGCCTCCCGTCAGCTGCCGCGGGCCGGCGCCGGCCCTGGCTGCGGCGCTCCACGCGCGGTCAGGCGTGCGCCACGCCGCCCACGATCAGCGCGGCGGCGGCGATCACGAGCACCACGACCGCCATCACGAGATAGTCCCTCGGTCCCATCTGATGATCCTGGCCCATCAACCATCCGTCCTCTCGGCAGCGAACGCCGGACCCTCCGAAGAGATCCGCACCATGAACCCCAGGTCCGGCATGAGCCCTGAGCCTAGCGCCCTTGCAATTGCGCCGGCACGCTGGCCGGGCTCGAAAAAGGCGCTCCGTGCGCGATTTCCGCCGCGTGGCCGGGGTATCGGTGCCGCGCCGCGGCGTATCGGTCGCTCGCTCACGCCTCGCGGCGAGGCCGCGTCGGCGGGCCGGCCCGCCGCGCCGGTGGTCCGCCGGCGACCTGCGAGGCTATGCCGGTGAGCGAGCTCCCACGTGGTCCCAGCGCACCACCGCTGGCCCAGACCGTGCGCTGGCTGCTCGCGCCGATCGAGTTCATGGAGGCGTGCCGGCGGCGCTTCGGTGACGCGTTCAGCGTGCGCTTCCTGGGCTTCGAGCGGCCGATGGTGATGCTCTCGGACCCGAGCGCCATCCGCGCCCTCTACGCCGAGCCCCAGCACGGCCTGCCGCCCGGCCGAACGCTCGCCCTGCGACCGATCATGGGGGCCCGGTCGGTCCTGCTGCTGGAGGGGGCCGCGCACCTCGAGCGCCGCCGCGTGATGCTGCCGCCGTTCCACGGCGAGCGGATGCGTGCCTACGAGTCGACGATGCGCGAGATCGTTCACGAGCACGTCGATCGCTGGCCGCTCGGCGAGGAGATCGCGTTGCAGCCGCGGATGCGGGCGATCACGCTCGAGGTGATCCTGCGGGTCGTGTTCGGCGTCACCGACGTGGCACGTCTGGAGCGGCTGCGCGAGCTGCTTCCCCGCCTGCTCGACGGGACCGCGTCGGTCGCGCTCAGCTTCCGGGTCATGCTCGCCCGCCGCCTGGGTCGCGCTGACCCGCTGGCCTCGTTCGCCGCGCTGAACGCCGAGATCGACGAGGTGCTGCTGGAGGACATCGCGGCGCGGCGCGACGCGACCGGCGGCGATCCGCGCGGCGACGTCCTGACGCTGCTGCTCGCCGCGCGATTCGACGACGGCAGCCAGATGAGCGACCGCGAGTTGCGCGACCAGCTCGTCACGCTCCTGCTCGCCGGCCACGAGACGACCGCGACCGCGCTGGCCTGGACGTTCGACCTCCTGCTGCACGCGCCGGCCGCGCTGGAGCGTCTCACCGCCGAACTGCGCGGAGGCGGCGACGACCGCTACCTGCGCGCGGTGATCAGCGAGTCGCTGCGCCTGCGGCCGGTGGTGCCGCTCGCCGGCCGCCGGCTCGCACGCGAGCTGCGCAGCGACGGCCTCACGCTGCCGGCGGGCACCGACGTGACGCCGGCCATCTGGCTCACCCACACGCGCCCGGACCTCTATCCGGAGCCGTACGCGTTCCGCCCCGAGCGCTTCCTCGACGTGGCGCCCGACACCTACGGCTGGATTCCGTTCGGCGGCGGCGTCCGCCGCTGCCTCGGCGCCGCCTTCGCCGAGCTCGAGATGCGTGTCGTGCTCAGCGCGGTCCTCGGTCGCCTGGACCTCACGGCGGCCAGCGCCCGTCCCGAGGGCGTGCAGCGGCGCAACATCACGTTCTCGCCGCGGCACGGAACGCGCGTGCGCGCGGCGACGGCCTCCGCCTGAGGCCGGCCTCCCGCTACACGTTCAGCGTCCACTCCAGGCCACGACCCTCGAGCTCGGCGAGCACGCGCGGCAGCGCCGCCGCCGTGCGCCGCCAGGACCCCTCGGCGCCGTAGTCGTCGGCGTCGTGCAACAACAGCACCGACCCTTCGGCCACGGCGCGGCCGACGAGCTTCGCAACGATCGATTCGGGGGTCGCGCGCGCCTCCCAGTCACGGCCCCAGTGCGTCCACAGCAGCGGTCGCCAGCCGTTGCGGTGCACCAGCGCCAGCGCCGCCGCGTTGAAGATCCCGTAGGGAGGCCGGTAGCGCTCGATCGCACGGCCCGTCGTCTCCTCGATCCGCGCCGCGCCGCGCACGATGTCTTCGCGCACTGCGCGCGGTCCCAGTCGCAGCTGGTTGCGATGGCGATCGCAGTGCAATCCGATCGCGTGCCCGGCCGCGACGATCTCCGCCGCCAGCGACGGGTTGCGGGCCACCTGCTCGCCGACGAGGAAGAACGTGGCGCGCACGCCGCGCGCCGCGAGCACCTCGAGGACCGCGGGCGTGCCCTCCTTGTGCGGACCGTCGTCGAAGGTCAGGCCGTAGCCGCGCCCGTCGACCGTTCGGTCGGCGATACCGAGCGGCGGACGCAGCAGCCGCGTCGCCCCGGCGAGCGCCGGAAAGGCATACGCACCGCTGAGCAGCGAGCCGGCCAGCGCGACTGCGCCCGCGACGCTCGGGGTGCGATGATCGCGGTCGGTCATGCCCTCGTTGCTCATCGGCATTGCGTTGGCCTCCGGTGCCTCCACGCTCTACAGCCTAGGGATCGCGGTCCAGGCGCTCGACGCTCGCGACGCCTCGGATGAGCACGCGCTGCGAATCTCGCTGCTCACCCACCTCGTGACCCGCGTGCGCTGGCTGTTCGGCACCGGCATGACGGCGATCGGCTGGCCGCTGCAGATCCTCGCGCTGTCCTACGTGCCGCTCGTCGTCGTCCAGCCGGCGCTCGCCTCCGGGCTCCTGGTGTTGCTGCTCGTCGGCGAGCGCATGCTCGGCGAGCGCCCGGGACGCCGCGAGCTGCTGTCGGTGGCCGCGATCGTCGCCGGCGTCGGCGGGATCGCCGCACTGGCGCCGCCGCACACGACCCAGCACGTGCACGGCGCCGCCGTGATCGTCGTCCTCGCCCTGCTCGGCGCCGCCGCATTCACGCCGTTCATCCTCCAGCTGATCGGCCGGCCGATCGCCAACGCGACGATGATCGGCGCCGGGCTCGCGTTCGCCTGGAGCGGCCTGGTCAACCAGTTCGTCGCCGATGCCGGTCAGAACGGCCACTGGGGCACCGCGCTGAGCTGGGCCGTCGGCGCCGCGGCCGCCGCGCTCGTCGGGCTGACCTGCGAGATGAGTGCGCTCCAGAAGCGCCCCGCGATCCTCGTCGCGCCGGTCGTCTTCGTCGTGCAGACCGTCGTCCCGATCGGCCTCGCGCCGCTGGTGGTGCGAGCGAGCTTCATCGATTCGCCGCTGTCAGGCGTTCCGCTGCTTGGCTGCCTGCTCGTGCTGCTGCTCGGCGCGACCACGATCGCGCGGTCGCCGGCGCTGCTCGCGATCAGCGGCGCTCGCGATCAGGTCGTCAGTTCGGACAGCGGGAGCGCGTCCAGCCCGTCCGAGTGAAGCGCCGCCGCCAGGCGGTCGAGCGCGCGAAGCGATCCGGGCGACGCGGTGACCCAGGTCACCACGACGTCGCCGGCGCGCAGCGGCCGCTGCGGCAGGCGCGTGTGCGCGTCGAGCGCGACGGACCCGTGGACCGGCAGGGCACCCGCCGTCCGCGCCAGCAGCAGCTGCCCGAGGGTCGGGTTGCGCGGCTCGAGATAGTAGAAGTGGTGACGCAGATGCAGCGCCCGCGCTTCGCGGCGCAGCAGGCTCGGCGTGCGGATCCAGCCGAACAGGCTGGAATGACCGATTGTCGGCATCAGCTGATCGCCGTTGGCGCGCAGCGTGCGCAGCGCGGCCGTGCCCGGCAGGACCGTCGTCGCGATCGACGCCTCGAGCCCGTCGCTGGCCAGGCGCCTGGCCACCGTCGCCGTGTCGCCCACCGGCGCGTCGACGATCAGGAAGGCGGCGGGGCGGTCGGTCTTCAGGGTCTTCACCGGGTGGATTCCGACGACCGCCGCGACGGCGGCGACCTCGTCGGTCGACATGACCCAAGCGCCGGCGCCGAGCGACAGCACCACCGCGGTGCCGATGCTCACCGCGTGCAGCCGCCAGCGGGCAATCGGACGCACGCGCCGGACGGCGGCGAGCACCGCCGAGGCGGCGTCGAGCACCGCTCCCTGGGCCCCCGGCGTCGGCCACGGGACGCGACTGCTGCAGCCGCGCTCGACGTGCTCGATCAACTCCAGCGGATCGTCGGCCAGGAGCAGGAACTCGTGCTTGGCCATCAGCCGCGTGTTCAGCTTGGCGTGCGCCACCGGGAGCCCGTAGGACACCACCGGACAGCCCCGCGCCATCGCCTCCAGGCAGGTCACCCCACCGGTCGAGTGCACGAGCACGTCCGCCGCGGCCAGCAGGTCGGACATCTGGTCGGTGAAGCCGAGCACGCGCACCCGGGCGCTGCCGGCAAAGCGTTCGTCCAATCGCGCCCGCTCGGACTCGTTGCGCCCGGCCAGGCAGACCACCGTCGCGTCGGGGATCCGCAGCAGCTCGCTGACGGCGCCCTCGAGGTCGCCGACCCCCCAGCCGCCGCCGGACACGACGACCACGCGCCGCGCCGCCGAGAGCCCGAGCGCCGCGCGCGCGGCGTCGCGGTCGCGCGGCTCGAGGAACTCGGCCGCGATCAGCGGTCGCACGACCTGGACGCTGCCGCGCCCGGCGATCCGCTCGACGTCGCGGACCGAGGCGTCGTACATCACGAGATGGGTGTCGATCCCGCGCTGTGCCCAGAAGAACAGCCCGGTCATGTCGGTGATCGTCGCGACCGTCGGGGTGTTGAGCAGCCGCCGCCGGCGCAGGTGGCTGAGCACCACGGTGATCGCCGGATAGGTCGATACGACGACGTCGGGGTCGCGCCGGAGGATCTCGCGCCGCAGCGACGCCGCGCCCATCCGGCAGAGCATCTGCTTGGTGACGAAGCGCATCGGTGCGAGGTGCTCGAGCATCCAGTAGTACGCCGCGTAGGAGCGCGGCGAGACGCGCAGCTGGGTGCGGTAACCGTCCTCGACGATCGATCGCAGCCGCTCCCCCATCGCCGCCAGCCCGTCGATGATCGAGACCTCGACCGGCTCGCCGCGCGCCTCCAACTGCTGCTTCAGCGCACGCGCGGCTGCCGCATGGCCCTCTCCGACATCAGCGGAAAGGATCAGAACTCGCTGCGGGCCGGCGGCGCGCGGGATTGGTGGCTCGTGTCGGCGGCGGAGGCGCAAATCGTTCGGTTGGCGGCCGTATGCCACCTCCCGCGCCGCCCCTCTGGGCGCTTGCGGGCAGATCAACTGTAGCGGTCGCAGCGGAGAAACGTAAGGAATTGCTACGAATCGTTCACACCTGGCACGGCCCGGCGACGCAGCAAAACGCCCGAGCGTGGATGATGGCTTGGTGGCGACGAACACCCTGCGGCCCCGGCACGCGCGACGGTCGGCGAGCGTAGAACATTCGTCCACGGCCGCCGCCACGCCGGCACCGCCGATGCCGCGGATGACCGATCGCAGCGCGATCGTCGGCACATTCGCGCTCGCCGGGCTGCTCCTCGCGATGGTCGCGCTCGCCGTCACCGCCGCCGCCGGCCCGTCCGCCGTGATCCCCAAGGCGCAGGCGGGTTTCTTCCCCGGCTGGCTCGCCGGCCCGCTCGGAGGCCTCGGACCGCAAGCGTCGATCGGTGTGCTCGAGGCGCTCATCGTGGTGATCTGCGGGTGCTACGCCGTGGCGTTGCGCTGTGCGGCGGCGCTCTCCTCCCGGCGCCTGTGGAGCGCCATCGTGCTCGCGCACCTCGTCGCGCTGCTCGCCCCGCCGCTGTTCTCGGGCGACGTCTTCGGCTACATCAGCTTCGCGCGCCTCGACGTCCTGCACGGCCTCAGCCCGTACCGCTTCACCGCGAGCGCGGCGCCCCACGACGCGAGCTACCACCTGTCCGGGTGGACGAGCCTGACCACGCCCTACGGGCCGCTGTTCACGCTGCTCACCGACGCCCTCGTGCCATTGGGGATCGCCGGCGGGCTGTGGGCGCTCAAGGGCATCGCCGCGCTGACGAGCCTCGCGACGATCGTGCTGATCTGGCGCATCGCACCGCGACTGGGACGCCCGCCACGCGCGGCGATCGCCTTCTACGGGCTGAACCCGCTGGTGCTCGTGTTCGCCGTGCCCGGCGCGCACAACGAGGCGCTGATCGGAATGCTCGTCGCCGCGGGAGCGTTCTGCGTCCTCGCCGGCCAGGAGGTCCGCGGCGGGTTCGCGCTCGTCGCCGCGAGCGCGATCAAGGCCTCGGCGGCGCTGGCGCTGCCGTTCGTCCTGCTTGGCGCCCACAAGCGTGGCCGCGCCGCCGCGTCGATGGCGCTGGGTTTGGTGCTCGCAGCCACGATCGGAGTCGTCGCGTTCGGGCCACACGTGTTCAGCGTGGCGGGGGCGCTGGCGACCCAACAGGGCAAGATCGCCGGTCACAGCCTGCCCTCGCTGCTCTCGCAGTGGCTGGGCCTCGGCCGGCTCGCGCTGGGCGTCCGCCTCGCCTTCCTGGCGCTGTTCGCCGTCGTGCTCGGCGGGTCGCTGTGGCGCACCTGGCGCGGCGCGCCGTGGCTTGACTCCTATGGCTGGACGACGCTCGCGCTGCTCGCCGGGACGGCCTGGTTGCTGCCGTGGTACGGGCTGTGGGCGCTGCTGCCCGCGTCGCTGAGCTCGAGCCGGCGGCTGCGGATCGCCACCCTGATCGCCTGCGCCTACCTGGTCACGATCCGCCTCGCGATCAAGCACCCGCTGGCCGCGTAGGCGTCGCCCAGGGCGGGCACTCAGCCCGTGGCGCCCGTGGCTCCCGTCGCGCTGGTCGCACCCGTCGCGCCGGTCACGCCGGTCGCGCCGGTCGCACCGGTGGCGTTCTTTCCGCCGCCGCCGAGCCCGGTGCACGTCGGCGGCACGCGGGAGATCACGCAGTTCGGCAGGATCCCCCACGAGAACAGCGTCTGGGCGAGGACGACATAGCCCTCGCGGGGCGCGCCGGTGTAGGAGATCTCGGCGGTGTCCCAGCCGTCGCGGGCGCTCCGGGCGTCCCACTCATACAGATACACGCGCTGGATCCGCCGGCTCAGCTGGGCGAGCGTGGCGAGGACGTAGCGGTTGACCTTCGCGGCATGGGCGGCGTTCTGGGGAAAGTCGGCGTGGGTTCCGTTGTGCCGGCTGACGATTCCGCCCGTCTCGGCGAGCCAGAGGTTGCCGCGCACGGCGGCGAGCAGCGAGCGCGTCTGGGTGCTGACCATGTGATTCGCGTCCTCGTAGTCGTTCAGACCCCAGTACTGCGGCTGCGTGTGCGCGTCCCTGATGAACTGCCGCGCCCAGGTCGTCATCGGCAGCCCGTCGTGCTTGGGAACGTCGAGGAACTCGGCCGCGAGGATCGTGCACTTGGGGCACGCGCGGCGCAGCGCCCGGTAGAACGCCGCCACCTGCGCTTCCTTGTTGTAGGTCACCTCGCAGTAGCAGTTGGTCTCATCCCACGTCGCGAACTGCGTGACCCAGGGGAAGCGGGCGCGAATCGCGCGGAACGCCTTGACGTACTGGGCCGTCGTCGGCAGCACGCGGCTCTGCCCGAACGGCTGGCGCTTCTTCTTTCCCGCCACGCGCTTGTAGATCACCCGCCTGGAGTGATCGAGCGTGACCAGCACGCTCATGCCGGCGGCCCTCGCAGCGGTCAGCCAACGCGTCGCCTGGGCGCGCTGCACCGGATCGGACATCGTGTCGTACGGCATGTCGTAGCGCACGTTCTTGATTCCGAGCGCGAGGAACCGCGGATCCTTGAACAGGTCGGGCTTGCCGTCGCCGATCCCGACCAGCGGGTGACGTGACGCCGCGGGGTGCGCGCCGTTCGGCGCCGGATGCGCGAGCGCCGCCGTGACGAGCAGCGCCGCCGGGAGCGCGAGGCCCAGCGCGAGCAGGCACAGCACTAGTCGTGTCAGGCGCGACATGCTTGTTGAGACCCTCCGAGACAGGTGAAGTTGCGTCAACCTCGCCGCGTCGTCTGCCTGCGGTGTTCGCGACGACGGGCCGGACGCCTGCTCGGATTCGCGTAAGAACGGCCCTAGCGGCGTGGCCGATTGCCGCCCGAGCGGTTGAACTTGAGGATCTCGAGGACGTAGATGAGATAGATGCTCGCCACGAGCACGAGCAGCCCGAGCGCCACGACGAGGATCGTCCCGCCGAGATGCAGGTGGCCGTGGTGGTCGGAGTAGTGGATGAAGCGCAGGCCGACGGCGTAGCCGGCGAGCATCAGCGTCCAGCCGTAGAAGAACAGCACCGTGCGGCGCACGCTGAAACCGATCCGCGCCATCCGGTGATGCAGGTGCTCCTGGTCTGCCTCATACACCGGCCGGCGGTACTTCAGCCGTTTGAGCACGACGAACGTCGTGTCGAGAAACGGCACGGCGAGCAGGATCAGCGGCAGCGCGAGGGTCACCACGGCGGAGGTCTTGAGGTCCCCCTCCACCGCGATGGCGCCCATCAGCAGGCCGAGCAGGTTGGAGCCGGCGTCGCCCATGAAGCTCGACGCCGGCGGGAAGTTGTGGAAGAGGAACCCGATCGCGGCGCCGGCGGTGATCGCTGCGAGCACGCCGCCCGCGTGCTGGGAGGAGTTGAGGCTGAAGGCGATCACCGCGAACGCGGCGGCGATGATCGCGCAGACCCCCGCGGCGAGACCGTCGACGCCGTCGGAGAAGTTGACGACGTTCATCATCCCGACGAGCCCGATCACCGTCAGCGTCGGTCCGGCCTGGGGGAAATCCAGGCGTCCGAAGACCGGCAGCGTGATGTAATGCACGTCCACCCCGCCGACGGTGACCGCGACGACCGCGGCCGCGATCTGGCCGATCAGCTTGACCCCGGGATGGAAGTCGAAGCGGTCGTCCAGGGCACCGACGAGGGTGATCAGCGCGGCGGCCGCGAGGATCCCCGGGTACGGCTTGGTGTGGGGCAGCCAGAGCGCCCCGGCAATGGCCGCGGCGGCGAGCATGGCGAGCCCGCCGAGCAGCGGCGTCTCGCGGTCCGAGAGCCCACGCTCGCGCGGCTGATCGACGGCCCCCACCCGGCGTGCCAGGCGCATGGTCAGTGGCGTCAGCAGCGCGGCGACCCCGACCGCCACGAGGAACGCGAATAGCGCGTCGAGCTCTGAGGGATTCATCGGCGCCGGACTAGCATCGCAGGAAGCACGGACTTCGCCGAGCGCGCTGCGGGGCGCGGCGGCGGCGTGCGGCTAGGCGACGGCCACGGCAGCCGAGGTCGCCAGCACCGCACCACCCGCGCCGAGCGCTTGCACGGCGACGTAGGGAGCGCTCGTGGCGGCGCTGAGTGCGGTCTCGAAGCCCGAGCTCGCGACCGGCGTGCCCACCGCAGCCAGCGCCGACGCGCTGGATCCGGCGAGGACCTGCCACGCAAGGACCCCCGTCGCGCCGTTCCAACTTGCGGCGATCGCGGTCGTGGCGGAGCCGGCCGCCCGGCTCGCGACGAGCACCGGCGGCGTAGCCGGTTGGGCGCTCCACGGAAAGCGAAAGGCGCGATATGACGCAACGGGGGCCGGGAGGTTCAGCTGGAAGGTCAGGACACCCTGCGCCGAGAACTCCGAGACGATGCCGATCTGACCCCAGCCGACGAGCCGGTCCGTGTTGGTCAGCTGCTGCACGTCGCCCTGGCTCGGCGAGAGGACGACCTGCCCGGGGTCGATGTACTCGTGCGCCAGCGTCGCGGCGTGAGTGGCGAAGTTGAGCGCAACGTCGATTCCGCGCGAGCGCGACCCGATCTTCGGCGTGTCCTCGTTGTCGAAGATCTCGATCGACCCGTCGGCCAGGCGCGTCGCGTCGTGCTGCCAGGCAAACCGCACGTTCGGCCCGAGCGTGAACGAGCTGTGGCGTCCGCCGAGCGTCCACAGCACCTCGCCATAGGTATGGCCGACGTCATAGACGGCCCAGGTGCTGCGTGAGCTGATCAACAGGTTCCGGCTCGGCTGGACGTCGATCGAGTTGATGTGGAACCAGTCCCACACGGACACGCCGGACCCGGGCCACGGCTTGCTGTAGGAGGCACTCGGCGAGACGTGCCCGAGGGCGTGCCACTCGAACATCACCAATCCGGTGCGGACGTCGATCTCCTGGACGACGCAATCGTCGATCACGCCGTGGGACGCGCCGCCGAACGGCTTGAGATCCATGTAGACCGGCTCGTACACGGTGATCAGCGCGACGCCGCCGGGTTCCAGGACGAACTCGTGCAGGTCCATGGCGAGGCCGTTGCCGGCGTTGACATGCGCGATCTCGTGGTAGCTCTGATCGTCGATGATCCCCGACCCGAGCCCGTGACCGAGCGCGACGCGACCCTGCCAGTAGGTCAGCACCGGGTGGCCGAGGTACTGCTGGACGCGCAGGTCCGTCGCCTGGGACCCCGGTGGCGCCGGCGAGAACCAGACCATCTGGCCGGCCGGGTTGACGATCATCGCTCCCGCCTGCGACGCACCGTCCACCGGTGTCAGGAAGACGTCGCCGAGCGCCGGATCCGCGGCGGGCGTCGTCACGGCGATCGTTGGCGGATGGATGTTCGGCACCGAGGCGAGGCTCGCGACGGTCCCAGGCGCCGCCACCGGCAGCGCCGGCGTGGGCGGCGGCGGCGGGATCGCGTAGAGCGAGCCGACGGTGAAGGTCGTGCCGATGCTGCGATGCTGGCCCTTGACCGTCTCGAGGGCGCTCACCGTGACGGTCTCGCCGCTGGCGAACGGGCGCGCCACGACGAAGCTCGCGCCGGTTCCGGTGGCATAGGCCGCGAGCTTGCCGCTGTGGTGGCCGCTCCGCGTACCAACGACGGCGATCTGCGACAGGTCCGCCGCCGGCACGCCGAGGAAGCTGATCTGCGTCGTCGGCGAGGCGTCCGGAGTCCCCTTGAGCGGTGAGATCGTGACCGCCGGCGGTGCCGGGGCGGCAGCTTGGGCGGCGGCCGGCGCGATCACCGCGGCGAGCGCCAGCGCCAGCGCCGCAAGGCGGCTGCGATATCTCCCCGCACACACCGTCATAGATCTAACCGAAGGAACCAAGAGAACCCAAAGAGTTCCGCTAAGCCGTGGTCGGTGTAGCCAGCTCGGCGTAGAGTGGATAGCGCTCGACGATCGAGGTCACGCGATCGGTCAGCTCGCCTCGACGCGTTTCGAACTCGGGCCCGAGCGCCACGCCGATGATCTCGCCGATCTCGAGGAAGTCCTCGCGCCCCAGCCCGCGCGTGGCCAACGCGGGCGATCCGATCCGCAGGCCCGAGGTGACCCGCGGCGGCCGCGGGTCGAATGGCACGGCGTTGCGGTTGACGGTGATGTTGATCTCGTGCAGCCGATCCTCGGCGTCCTGGCCGCTCAGCACGCTTTCGCGCAGGTCGACGAGCAGCAGGTGCACGTCGGTCCCGCCGGTCAGCACCTTGACGCCGTTGCCGGCGCGCAGCAGCGACTCGGCGAGCGCCTGCGCGCCATCGAGCGTGCGCCGCTGGCGCTCGCGGAACCCCTCGCTGGCGGCGATTCGCAGCGTCACGGCCTTGGCGGCGATCACATGCTCGAGCGGACCGCCCTGCTGCCCGGGAAACACCGCGGAGTCGATCTCCTTGGCGTGACGCTCGGCGCAGAGGATCATGCCGCCGCGCGGACCGCACAGTGTCTTGTGCGTCGTCGTCGTCACGACGTCGGCGCCGAAGCTCACCGGATTGGGATGCAGGCCCGCGACGACCAGGCCGGCGAAATGCGCCATGTCGACCATCAGCAGCGCGCCCACCTCGTCGGCGATCTCGCGAAAGCGCGCGAAGTCGAGCTGGCGCGGATAGGCCGACCAGCCGGCCAGCAGCAGCTGCGGGCGGTGCTCGCGCGCGAGCCGCGCGACCTCGTCCATGTCGATGACGCTGGTGTCGCGATCGACCTCGTAGGCGACGATGTTGTAGAGGCGTCCGGAGACGTTCTTCTTCATGCCGTGGGTGAGGTGGCCGCCGTGGGCGAGCGAGAGTCCCATGATCGTCTCGCCCGGCTGCAGCAACGCGTGATAGACCGCCGCGTTGGCCTGCGCCCCGGAGTGCGGCTGGACGTTCGCGTGCTCGGCGCCGAACAGGGCCTTGGCGCGATCGATGGCGAGCTGCTCGGCGATGTCGATGTACTCGCAGCCGCCGTAGTAGCGCGCGCCGGGATACCCCTCGGCATACTTGTTCGTGAGCACGCTCCCCTGGCACTCGAGCACCGCGTGCGGGACGAAGTTCTCCGACGCGATCAGCTCCAGCGTGTTCCGTTGGCGCTCCAACTCGAGCGCGAGCACCTCCGCGATCTGCGGATCGACCTCGGCGACGGGGCGCGTGAAGTAGTCGCTCGGGAGATCGTCGGTCATACCCGCGAGCCTACCAGCGCACGCTCGATCTCCGCCCGCGTGCACGCCCCCTCGCGCAGGATCCGCCAGCGGCCGGTCGTCTCCAGCGCGCCCAGGTCCACGACCGTCGACGGGGTCCCGGGCAACTCGCCGCGGTCGAGCACCAGGTCGGCCGCTTCACGGATCTGCGCCGGAACCTGCGCCAGCGTGCGTGGCTCCGGTCCGCCGGCGAGGTTGGCGCTGGTCTGCAGCACCGGACGATCGAGCTCGAGACCGACGTCGATCACGCGAACGCCGAGCAGCTCGCCGCCGGCGAGCGGGAAGCGACCGGCGGGGTTGGGCACGAGCAGCGTCAGCGGGCCGGGCAGCAGCGAGCGCAGCGCGCCCCGCGTTCGCTCGCCCAACTCGGGCAGCGCCGCCAGCGCCGGCTCGAGTGCGAAGAACGCCAGCGCGACCGGCTTCCCGGGCGGACGTCGCTTGAGCTCGAGCATGCGCTCGACGGCCGCGGCGTTCTGCGCGTCGGCGCACAGGCCGTAGACGGTGTCGGCGGCGAACACGGCGACACCGCCGCGGGCGACGACCGCCGCCAGTGTGGGCTCGGTGCTCATCGCCGGGCCACGACGGCCCGCGCGATCTGCGCGAGGTCGTGGTGGTGCGTGACGTGCGGGTAGCCGGCGGCCCGGCAGCGCGCGGCAACCGCTTCGGCCTGGCCCTCGCCGTGTTCGAGGATCACGATCGAGGCCGCGGTCAGCGCCGCCTGCCCGATCAGCTGGGTGATCTTCTCGAGGCCGCCCGGCCCGCCGTCGAGCGCCGTGCGTGGCTCGTGCCGGGAGACCTCCGGCTCGAGCGTCGCGATCGTCGCACTGTCGACATAGGGCGGGTTCGCGACGATCGCGTCGTAGGCGTCGGGAAGACCGTCGAGCAGGTCGGCGAGACGCCAGGAGACCTCGAGCCGCAGCCGCGCGCCGTTGGCGGCGGCGACGGCGAGCGCGGCGGCGTCCACGTCGGACCCGGACACCGCGAGGTCGGGGCGCTCGTCCTTGAGCGCGAGCGCGACCGCTCCCGAGCCGCAGCAGCAGTCCAGCACACGCGCGCCGACGGCCAATCCGAGCGCCAGCTCGACCAGCAGTTCGGTCTCGGGCCGCGGGACGAGCACGCGCGAGTCGACCGCGAGGTCGAGCCGGCGGAAGGCGCGGTGGCCCACGATGTAGGCGACCGGCTCACGCTCCACCGCGCGCCGGCGCACATGCGACTGGAATGCCCGCACGGCAGGCCCGCGCACGTCCGCGGCGGGATCGCTGTACAGCTGCTCGCGCGTCGTTCCGAGCGCGTCGGCAAGCAGCAACTCGGCATCCAGCCGCGCGCTCGGCGAGCCGCCCGCGTCGATCGCCGTGATCGCCCCGTCGAGCGCGTCACGCACGCTGACCGCGCTGCGCGTGGTCATTCGCCGGTCTGCTCGGCAAGTCGCCGACGGCGCTCGTCGGCCTGCAGCGCGGCCGTGAGCTCGTCCATCTCGCCGGCGAGGACGGCGTCGAGATTGTGCAGGGTGAGGTTGACCCTGTGGTCCTTCACGCGTCGATCGGCGTAGTTGTAGGTGCGAATCTTCTCCGCCCGCTCGCCGGTGCCGACCTGCGAGCGCCGATCGGCGGCGAGCGCCGCCTGCTGCTCGGCCAGGGCGCGCTCGTAGAGCCGCGCACGCAGCACGCGCAACGCCTTCTCGCGGTTCTGCAGCTGCGACTTCTCGTCCTGCATCGCGACGACGATCCCCGACGGCCGGTGCGTCACCCGGACCGCCGAATCCGTGGTGTTGACCGACTGCCCACCGGGCCCGCTCGAGCGGTACACGTCGATCTGCAGATCGCTCGGGTCGACGTTGACGTCCACCTCCTCGGCCTCCGGTAGCACCGCGACCGTGGCCGTCGAGGTGTGGATGCGGCCCTGCGACTCGGTCGACGGCACCCGCTGCACCCGGTGCGTCCCGCCCTCGAACTTGAACACCGAGTACGCGCCGTCACCCTTGATCGCGAAGGTGTACTTCCCGTCGCCGACCTCCAGCGGCTCGACCGTGAACCCGAGCCGCTCGGCGTAGCGGCTGAGCATCCGATACACGTCGCCCGCCCACAGGCCCGCCTCCTCGCCCCCGGCGCCGCCCTGGATCTCGACGAGCACATGCTTGTCGTCGTTGGGGTCGCGCGAGACCATCGCCAGGCGCAACTCCTCTTCGAGGTCGGTGATCTTCTCGCGTGCGTCGCGCAGCACCTCGCGCAGTTCCTCGTCATCGGTCCCGTCGGCCAGCAGCTCCTCGGCGCCGGCGGCGTCGTCCTGCGCGTGCCGCCACTCGACCGCCAGCTTGGCCGCGGGCTCCAGCTGCCGGTAGGCGCGACCGACCTCGGCGTTGCGCTGGCGATCGGCGATCACGGCGGGATCGACCATCTGGCGTGCGAGCTCGGCGAAGCGCTCTTCGATCTGCGCGACCAGCGCGCCGATCACGCGACGACCTCCAACCCGACCAGGTCGGCTGCGCTGCGCTGGTCCCCCGCCTCGATCTCGAGCACCGCACGCAGCGCGGCGATCGCCACCGCGAGCTGGGTGTGGTCGGGCTCGCGGGTCGTCAACCGCTGGAGCGCCAGCCCCGGTGCCATCAGGACCCGCACCGCGGCACGGTCGCGATGGCGTGCCGCGAACTTGATGATCTCGAACGAGATCCCCGCGATCAGCGGTACGCCGAGGACACGCGTCGCCAGCAGCCAGTACCAGGCCGGCAGGCCGATCGGCGCGAACACGAAGATCGCCACGATCATGACGATCAGCAGAAAGCTCGTGCCGCAGCGCGGATGCAGGCGCGAGAAGCCCGCGGCGTTCTCGGGCGTCAGCTCCTGCCCGGCCTCATGGCAGGCGATCGTCTTGTGCTCGGCCCCGTGGTACTCGAACACCCGACGCAGTTCGCGCAGCCGCGATAGCAGCACGAGGTAGCCGAGGAAGATCGCGGTGCGCAGCACCCCCTCGACGAGCCAGAACAGCGTCGAGGAATGCAGCTGCGACTTGACCAGGCTGACCAATCCGACCGGCACGACGAAGAACAGGCCGACCGCGAAGACGAACGAGACGACCAGCGCGCCGATCCACGTCGCGCCCGACAGCGCCTCACCCTCCTCGACGCCGCCGATCTGCGCGTTGGCCGAGATGTTCAGCGCGCGCAGGCCGATCGCGAGCGAGCCTCCCAGCGCGACCACGCCGCGCAGCAGCGGCAGCCGCAGGACGCGATGGCGCCGCAGCGCCGAGGTGAACGGGAACGTCTGGACGGCGATCGCGCCCGCCGGGATCTCGCGGGCGGCGCGTTCGAGCTGCGCCGCGGTCGGGGCCCGCACGGCCACCGACCACGTGCGGATGCCGCGCATCATCACGCCCTCGAGGACGGCCTGGCCACCGATCGGCGCGTCGCGCCCGCGCGCAGCCACGCGCGTGCCCTACTTGCTGGCTGCTGCGCGCGGCCGGCTGCGGGCGACGCGGCGCTGGAAGCGCTCGACACGACCGCCGGTGTCGATCAGCTTCTGACGGCCCGTGTAGAACGGGTGGCAGTTGGAGCAGATCTCGACGCGCAGCTCGGGCTTGGTGGAGCGAGTCTCAAACTCGTTCCCGCACGTGCAGCGCACGGTGGCGGTCACATACTCGGGATGGATCTCGGTCTTCATCGGCCACATAGTGTAGCGGGCCGAAACCGGCGGCCGAGCGGCACGGAGGCCCCGGCGGGCGCTACCTGACGCAGGGGAACGTCTTCGTGCGCGCCGGGTTGGCCGGCTCGACGACGGCGCCGGCGGGATCCACGGCCGCGCTCAGCGTCGTGCCCGCGACGCAGCGCGGGCCGGTGAACTGGACGACCTGCTTCGTCCCGGCCGCGAGGCCGGTCACGCCGGCATTCGGCAGTGCGACGCCGGCCACGCTGAGCGATACCTGGAACGGCCCCGCCGCGGCGGTGCCGCCGTTGCGCACGACGACGCTGTAGGTCAGCGTGCCGGCCTGCGTCCCGGCCGTCCGCGTGAGCGTGCCGAGCGACAGGTTCGGTGTGAGCAGCGGCTGCGCGCAGACCGGCGAAACGAGCGCGTCGTGTCGAATGACGTGGTGGCGGCGATCGAACCACCGCGCGCGCACCGACACGCGGAATGCCGCGGGAGCCGGCAGCGCCGTGACCTCGTGGTCGTAGGTGTAGATCCCGACTCCCGGCGCGGAACTGACCCACACGCCGAATCCCGGAGCGCTCACCGGCACGAAGGCGGCGCCGGTGGCCTTGCGCTCCTCGAGCTGGAAGTCGACCGCCATCGTGACGGTGCCCGTGACCGACGTCATCTGGGATGCGAAGATCGCATAGCGGTTCGCGGCCAGCGGGTCGGTGTGACAGGCCGTCAGCGTCGACGAGAGCGCCGCCGTGGCGCCGGTCGGGTTGGTCGAGGCCACGGCGGACCTGCCGGCACCGGCGGCGGGGACGCTCGGCGCGCCGAGCGCGCCCGGGACGATGACGGCGAGCGTGGTTGCGCTCACGAGGAGCGGCGCGAGCAGGCGGCGGGTTAGAGTCATAGCGACCAATGAACACCGTAGCGGCGCAGAGGTTGCGCTGTTCTGCTACCCGCCCTACATCTGCTGGTAGCGCGGGCCGTCGCCGCCCTCGGGTGTGGTCAGGCGGCCGCCCTTGGCGGTGATCGCCCCGCACTGTACGCAGTTGGTGTAGTTGACGATCACGTCGACGTTTCCGCGGGCCGGGGCGTCGTCGGGGATCTCGTAGACCCCGGCCGGACACATCCAGCGCCAGGTCTCGGCCAGCTCGCGCGGGACGTTCTCGCGCACGCGGATGTGGTTGGGGGCGTCGTCGCGTGTCGCGTTGCCGCTGATGTAGACCGACGAGAGCTTGTCGAAGGTGTAGCGGCCGTCGGGGGAGGGGTAGCGGCGGGCCGTGCGACCGACGAACATCGAGCGCTCGTCGTTGCGTTGCCAGGCGAGCCGCCCGGGCGGCAGGCGGCCGCCGGTGGCGATCGCGAGGTTGACGAGCGGTGCGCCGCGGATGAATCCCTTCTGGAACGGCTGGCGCGCGTTGCGCACGCGATAGAGCTCACGGCCGCTGTCGGATTGCTCGAGCGCCGCTTCGTAGGACTCGAACGAGCTGGCGCCGCGACGCAGCCCGGCGTGGATCGCCTCCGCGGCGAGCATGCCGGAGGCGATCGCGTGGTGGACGCCCTTGAGCGCGATCGTGTCAACCAGACCGGCGGCGTCGCCGACGATCACCGCGCCGGGCATCGAGGGCTTGGGCATCGAGAACCAGCCGCCGCCTGGGAGCGCCTTGGCGCCCCAGCCGACGCGCTCGCCGCCGGCCAGGATTCCCCTCACCAGCGGGTGCTGCTTGAACAGCTGCAGCAGGTCGTGGGCCGAGGTCGTCGCGTCCGCGTATTCGAGGTCGATCACGAAGCCGATGCTCACGAGGTGCTCACCGGTGCGCTCGTCGCGCATCGGGTAGATCCAGCTGCCACCGATCTGGCCGTAGCGAGCGCGCAGCGCCAGCGGCCAGGGACCGATCGTGTGGATCACCCGGTCCAGCGGCTTGGCGACCTTCCAGACCTCCTTGACGCCGAGCTCCCAGACCTGCGGCTCGCGGTCGGCGGCGAGGTCGAACTCGCGGATCGCCGCCCCGGTGAGATGCCCCCAGGAGCCCTCGGCGAGGACCGTCGCCTGGGCCCTGATGTCGGTTCCCGGCTCGAAGTTGCGCAGCGGCGCACCGTCCTTGCCGCGGCCCTTGTCGCCCGAGCGCACCCCCTGGACGCGGCCGTCGATGACGATCAGCTGCGCCGCGGCGGTCTCGGTCAGCACGTAGGCCCCGGCCTCCTCGGCGCGGCGCTGCTGGTAGCGCGCCAGCGCGGCGACCGAGATGACCTCCGCACCATGGTTCCTAAACGGCGGCGGCGTCGGGATCCGCAGCTTGGTGCGACGCGACGGCAGCATGTAGACGGCCTCCCTCCTCACCTCCCCGAACGCGAAGCCCTCCGTGCGCCACTGTTCGCGGCTGACGTCGGCGAACAGCGCGCTCAGCGGCCCAGGGCGCATCACGGCGCCCGACAGGCTGTGGCCGCCGCACACCGTCGCCTTCTCGATCACGGCAACCGGAACCTCGCCCAGACGCTCGCTGGTCTGCGGGTCATCGGCCAACAGCGCCAGCAGCCGGTTCGCGCACGCCAGCCCGGCCGTGCCGCCGCCGACGATCGCCACGCCAACCTCGATCACCTCGTCGGCGCCGTCGAACTCGCGCCGGATGAACTCGCGGCGGGAGTCAACCGCCGGCGGGAAGTCCGCCGGGACGACGCCGGCGTGGCGCGACACCTACCGCTCCTCGCCCGCGCGGCGCGCGTTCAGCGCCGCCGTCAACTTCGGCATGATCTTGTTGAGATCACCGACGATGCCCAGGTCGGAGAACTCGAAGATCGGCGCGTTGGCGTCCTTGTTGATCGCGACGATGTTCTCCGACGCCGCCATCCCGACCTTGTGCTGGATCGCGCCGGAGATGCCCGCGGCGAGATAGAGCTTGGGCGCGACCGTCTTGCCGGTCTGGCCGATCTGACCGGCGTAGGGGTACCAGCCGGCGTCGACCACCGCGCGCGTGGCCGCCACGGCACTGGACGACCCGAACGCCTTGGCCAGCTCGGTGCACAGCGCGAAGCTCTCGGCCTTGCCGAGTCCGCGGCCGCCGGCGACGAGCACATCGGCGCCTTCGATGTCGACATCCGCCCCCCGCTGCTCGCCGCGGCGCACCATCCGCGCGCGCGTCGAGAAGTCCGAGAACGCCACCGCAACCTCCTCGACCTCTGCGTCACGCTCCGCCGCCACCACGATCTCGAATGCGTTCAGCCGCCCGATGACGATTCCGACATCGCTGCGATAGCTGACCAGCGAGATCGCCGAGTCGCCGAGGATCGGGCGCTCGGCGATCAGCTTCCCGTCCTGCGCACGGACCGCGGTGACCTCCATCGCGACGCCCGCGCCAAGGCGCGCAGCGAGACCGGCGCCGATCTCGAAGCCGAGCAGACCGCCGCCGAACAGCGCGTAGGAGAAGCCGTGCGCCCCAACCAGGGCGGCCATCGCGTCGACCACCGGCTGGGCCAGCCCCTCCGGACCCGGCACGCGATAGACCTTGCTCGCGCCGTAATGGCCGAGTTGCGCGCACAGCTCGTCGGTCGCGCCGTCGCCGAGGACGACCGCGTGCACCTCGCCGCCGAGTGCCGAGGCGAGCTTCGCCCCCTCCGAGACCGCACCCAACGAGTTCTTGTTGAACGCGCCCTCGTAGTGCAGCGCGTAGACCAGGATGTCCGCCATCAGATCAGCTTCCGCTCATCGAGCCAGGCGATGATCTGCGCGACCGTCGCATCGGTGTCCTCATCCTCGATGATCTGCCCCGCCGGCTTCTTCGGCGGCTCCTTCGCGCCGGTCCAGTGCGCCGCCGAGCCCTCGCCGCCGACCCGCGCAACCTCGATCTCCAGATCGCCCGCGGTCAGCGTGTCCAGCGGCTTCTTCTTGGCCCCCATGATCGCCTTCAGCGACGGGTAGCGCGGCTCGTTGATCGCGTCGCCAACCGAGATCACCGCCGGAAAGTCGACCTCGACCGTGTCGTAGCCGTACTCGGCCTGACGCTCGCAACGCAGCTTGCCGTCGTCGATGTCGAGCTTGATGACCTGGGTCAGCGACGGCATCCGCAGGTGGTCGGCGACGATCGCTCCCACGGTGTAGCACTCGCCGTCGTCCGATTGCTGGCCGAGCAGCACCAGGTCCGGCTGCTCGCGCGCCAGCGCCTGCGCCAGCGCGTATCCGGTCGCCGCGACGTCCGAGCCCGCCAGCGCGTCGTCGCACAGATGCAGCGACCGGTCCGCGCCGAGCGAAACCGCCTTGTGCAACGCGCGCACCGCCCCCTCGGGACCCATCGTGACGGCGACGATCTCCTCGACCTCAACCGCCCCACCCTCCCGGATGGCCATCGCCGCCTCGATCGCATGGGTGTCGTAGGGGTTCAGCGTGCGCTCCCCGCTACGGTCAAGCCGCCCGGTCGCCGGATCGATCCGCTTGCGAACCGCGGCGTCCGGCACCTCTTTGACCAGGACGCAGATCTTCATCGGACTACTCCTTATGCAGGCGGGGCCAGGATGGCGGCGGCCGCACTCACGTGGTGCGCAGCACAGCGCCGCGGAGGAACTCGATCGCAGCATTCGTCGAGGCGCCGGGGGTGAACACCTCGGCGACGCCAAGCGCCTTCAGCGCCGGGATATCGTCGGCGGGAATCGTGCCACCGAGGGTGACGACGACGTCGGCCGCGCCCTGCTCGCGGAGCAGCTCCAGGATCCGCGGGACCAGCGTCATGTGCGCGCCGGAGAGAATCGACAGCCCGACCGCGTCGGCGTCCTCCTGGATCACCGTCTCGACGATCTGCTCGGGCGTCTGATGCAGCCCGGTGTAGATCACCTCCATCCCCGCGTCGCGCATCGCGCGGGCGATGATCTTGGCCCCGCGATCGTGCCCGTCGAGCCCCGGCTTGGCGACGACGACGCGGATCTTCTTCTGACTGACGGATTCGGACATGCGAGCGCAGACGCCTCCGGATGGTAGTGGCGGGGCGCCTAGACGCGCACGATGATGGCGTCGCCCTGCGCGCCGCCGGAGCAGATCGCCGCACACCCGAGCCCGCCGCCGCGGCGCCGCAGCTCGTGCACGAGGGTGCCGAGGATGCGGGCTCCGGAGGCGCCGATCGGGTGACCGAGCGCGACCGCGCCGCCGTTGACGTTCACCCGGCTCTCGTCGATCCCGAGCAACCTGATCGACTGCACGGTGACCGACGCAAAGGCCTCGTTGATCTCCCACAGGTCGATCTCCGACGCCTCGAGGCCCGCCTTGGCGAGTGCCTTGCGGGCGGCGAGCGCCGGGGTCCGCGCAAGATAGGGGAACTCGTCGGCGGCCTGGGCATATGCGAGGATCGCGGCGAGCGGCTCCTTGTCGTTGGCCTTGGCCCAGCTCTCGCTCGCCACGACGACGGCCCCGGCGCCGTCGTTGACACCCGGCGAGTTGCCCGCGGTATGCGTGCCGTCGGCGAGGAAGATCGGCGGGAGCTTGGCGAGTGCCTCGAGCGTCGTGTCGCGCCGCGGCGATTCATCCTGCTCGACGAGCACCTCCCCCTTGCGGGAGCGGACGGTCACCGGCACGATCTCCTCGCCCATCCGTCCCTCGTCGATCGCGGCGATGGCCAACGCATGTGAGCGCACCGCCCAGCGGTCCATGTCGGCGCGGGTGATCTCGAGCTCCGCGGCGACCTCGCTCGCCTCCTGCGCCATGTGCTTGCCGCTCCACGGACTCTCGAGGCCGTCGCGCACCATTGCATCGCGGGCCGTGGCATCACCCATGCGAAAGCCGAAGCGCGCGCCGTCGAGCAGGTACGGGGCCTTCGACATCGATTCCATGCCGCCGCCGAGGCCGATGTCGATGTCACCGGCGCGGATCGCGGTGTCGAGGAGCGCGACGGCCCGCATCCCCGAGGCGCACACCTTGTTGATCGTCTCCGAGCTGACGGTGACCGGAATCCCCGCCTCGTGCTGAGCCTGGCGCGAGGGGATCTGGCCCTGCCCGGCCTGCAGCACGGTGCCCATCACCACGTGCTCGATCTGCTCCGCGGCGACGCCCGAGCGGTCGAGCGCGCCGGCGATCGCGACCCCGCCGAGGGCGGTGGCGTCGAGCGAGGAGAGCGCGCCGCCGAGCTTTCCGATCGGTGTACGGGCGCTGCCAAGGATCACGGTGGTGGGCATGTGCGCGCGTTCACTCCTCGGTCGTTTTGCGGGTGGACGGAGTGTAGTGAGCATCGCCGAGCCACGTCAGCGTTCGCTGTATGCTCGCGTCCTCGTGCACGTCAACGCAACCACGACGCCGCTTGCGGAGAGCGACGCCGACACGCTGGTCGTCGGCGTCTTCGAGGGCGAGGACGCCACTCACGGCGCCCTGCAGGCGCTGCTTGCATCCGGTGAGGCGAAGCGTGCCCACGGGGCGCTCGCGCTGACCCACGAGGGCACGCGGCGCTGGCTCCTGGCCGGCCTCGGGCCACGCGAGCAGTTCGACGCCGAACGCGCCCGCGTCAGCGCCGCGAAGGCCGTCAAACGGGCCGGTGAGCTCGGTGCGCGGTCGCTCTGTTGGGAACTCCCTGCCGGCGCCGACCAGACCATCGCGGGCGCGCTCGTCGAGGGAACGATCCTCGCCTCCTACCGTTTCGATCGCTACAAGGAGCCGGCCAAGGACGAGTCCGAGCGCGAGGTCACGCTCGAGCGGCTGACCATCAGCGCACCGGCCGATCTGGCCGCCTCGGTCGAGCGCGCGCGGGTCATCGCCGAGGCCGCCAACGCCGCCCGGATCCTCCAGGACACCCCGGCGAACGACATGACGCCGACCGACCTCGCGAACCGCGCCCGCGAGCTCGCCGCGGAGCTCGCCAACCTGACCGTCAGCGTCGACGGCCGCGCGGAGATCGTCGCGCGCGGGATGGGCGCCTTTGCCGCGGTCGCCCAGGGGACCTACGAGGAGCCGGCGCTGATCACCCTGCGCTACGACGGCCCCGGAGCGCACGGCCCGACGCTCGGGTTCGTCGGCAAGGCGGTGACCTTCGACAGCGGGGGCATCTCGCTCAAGCCGGGCGATCACATGGAGGAGATGAAGTACGACATGTCGGGCGGGGCCGCCGTGCTCGAGGCGATCGGCGCGATCGCCCGACTCGGGCTGCCGGTACGGGTGATCGGCGTCATCGGCGCGACCGAGAACCTGCCCAGCGGACGCTCGGTGAAGCCGGGCGACATCGTCCGCACGCTGGCCGGGGTGAGCGTCGAGATCAACAACACCGACGCCGAGGGTCGCCTCGTGCTCGCGGACTGCATCGCCTACGCGATCGCCGAGGGAGCCGAGCGCATCGTCGACCTCGCGACGCTGACCGGAGCGTGCCTCGTCGCGCTCGGCCACAGCCACGCCGGGCTGCTGAGCAACGACGACGCGTGGTGCGCGCAGGTGCACGGCGCCGCGACGCAGACCGGCGAGCTGGCGTGGCGGCTGCCGTTGCACGCCGAGTACGCGAAGATCGTCAAGGGCACGTTCGCCGATCTCAACAATGCCCCCGCGGGGCGCCTGGCCGGGACGATCACCGGCGCCGAGTTCCTCCACCGCTTCGCCGGCGAGACGCCCTGGGCGCACCTCGACATCGCCGGCACCGCCTGGGATCTCGGGCGCGCCTACGCGGAGAAGGGCGGCTCGGGGTACGGCGTGCGCCTGCTCGTCGAGCTCGCCAGCTCGCACGCCACTTCCTGACCGGGGCCAGCGCCGCTCAGAAGCCGACGAGTGCCTCGGCGGAGAACGTGCAGCTGCCGGATGACGCGACGTCCCAGACCGTGATCGTCACCGCTCCCGCCGCTGTCAGCACGTGATAGGTGACCTGCTGGGCACCGCCGCTTGACGGGACGGTCGGAGTCTCGGGTGCGGCGGTACCGCCACCGAGGAGTGCCGCCTCGGTCGCCGCGCTGCCGGCCACGTCGGTCCAGACCTGCGCCGATGCGCCCGTGTAGTTCGCGAGGTGCATCCCCATCTGGCCGGTGAAGGACCCGTTGTTACAGTCGCCGACGACAACGAAGTTGTCAGCCGGCCCGTGGTTGCTGCTGTCGAAGAACAGCAAGGCCGGCCCCGTCGAGAGTGTGTCGGCCGTCTGCGCGTAATGCCCCGTTCCGTTGATGAACCCCGTTGACGGGATGCCGTTCAACTGGCTGGCGTTGGGCGCGGTGGCGCCGCCGGCGAAGGTCGACGTCGTGACCGCACCGGGCGCGAGCTGGGCGCCCGTCACGGCGC
>DATLQS010000068.1:0-8064 GCA_035535075.1 Solirubrobacteraceae bacterium | reverse complement strand
GTTCGCGGACTCGAGCCGATCCTGTTCAAGCGCATGGACACGGCGACAGCCGGCACGGCCGGCTTCGTGATCCGGCTGCTCGCCGTGCTCGCGGCGGTGGTGCTCGCCCTGCGGATCGCCAACGTCTCGTTCGCTGCGATCGCGATCGGCGCGTCGTTCTCGGCGGTCGTCTTCGGCCTCGCGGCGCAGCAGACGCTCGGCAACCTGATCGCGGGGATCGTCCTGCTCAGCGCACGGCCGTTTCGCGTGGGCGACCGGGTCCGGCTCCAGGGCGGGGGGATCGGCGGCCGGATCGAGGGCGTCGTGTCGTCGCTCGGGCTGCTCTACACGACGTTCAACGCCGGGGATGATCCCGTGCTCGTGCCCAACAGCCTCGTGCTCTCGGTGTCGGTCAGTCCGCTGCGCGAGCCCGAGGCGGTGAGGCTGACCGTGCGGCTGCGCTCCGGAACCGCGCCGATCGAGTTGCAGCAGCGGATCGAGGCCGCGCTGACCGTGCCGATCCGACGGCATCCGAGCGTCACGCTCGAGGAGCTCGACGGCGAGGAGATGGTGGTCTCTGTCAGCGCGACGCCGCGCGTCGCGGCGGACGGCGGTGCGCTGGCCGCCGAGCTGCTCGACGTGCTCACGCGCGAGGTCGGTCAGGACCGCGAGACGTAGTGCGCGTAGAGCTGGCTCTCGTACTGGAGCAGCATCTGCAGCTCGAGAGCCTGCGGCGCGGGGGGAGCGTCCCCCTGCAGCAGCACCCCGTCGGCGGTGTCGCCCACGAGCAGCGGCGAGATCGCCAGGAAGAGCTCGTCGATCAGTGAGTCCGCGGCCAGCGCGGCGTTCAGCGTCGGCCCCCCCTCACAGACGATCAGCCGCACGCCCCATCGCGCGCGCAGCTCGGCGAGCGCAGCCCGAAGCGTCGGGGTCCGGACGTAGTCCACGCCGGCGGCCGACGGCGGGAGGTCGCCGGAGGATGGCGTGAGGATCACCACGCGCGTGTCGGGGTCGGCGAGCAGCGGCAGCGCCGGATCGAGCTCGAGGCTACGGCTGACGATCACCGCCAGCGGCTGCTCGGGCAGTCCTTGGCCGACGCGCCAGTCGCGCCGGGCGCGGTCGCGGATGATCGGTCCGTAGCGTTCGGCCCGAACGGTTCCGGCCGCCACCATGACCGCGTCGGCCCGCGCTCGCAGCGCATGGAAGAGCGCCCGATCGGCGGGTCCGCCGAGCGGCGCCGAGCGCCCGTTGACGGCGATCCGTCCGTCAACGCTGGCGATCATGTTCAGCGCAACCCGCAGCCTCTCACCGCCGTGCTCGCGCCAGCCGTCCAGTACCTCATCCGCGCTCAGCGTCTGATCGACGCCGCGCTGGGGGATCAGGCTGCGAAAGCGGGGCGCCTCCGCAGCGACCGCGCTCACTCTGCTCGCCTAGGCGTCGGGCTCGAACGTCAGCGCGGCCGAGTTGATGCAGTAGCGCAGTCCGGTCGGATCGGGGCCGTCCTCGAACACGTGCCCGAGGTGCCCCTCGCAGGTCGAGCACAGGACCTCGGTCCGGCGCATCAGGAACCCGCGGTCCTCCTCGGTGCTGACCGCATCGGGATCGGTCGGCTCCCAGAAGCTCGGCCAGCCGGTGCCGGACTCGAACTTCGAGTCGGAGCGGAACAGCTCGGTCCCGCAACCGGCACAGCGGTACGCGCCAGTGTCCTTGTTGTGCGTGAGCTCGCCGGTGAACGGGCGTTCGGTGCCCTTGCGCCGCAGCACCTCATATTGCTCCGGGGTCAGCTCGGCCTGCCACTGTTCGTCGGTCTTGTGGACCTTCTCGTTCATAGCTGCAGCCTAGCGCGTGGCGCGAACTTTCATTGCGCGAGCGCTGCGACGTGCTACCGTCACGCGGGAAAGACGCCGGCACGTGTCGGCCAACGTAGTGCGAGCGCTCGCAGGTCGAAGCTTTTCAAGCGTCCTCCGCGTCGCAGCAAGCACATACACAGACAGTGGAGGAACGCAATGCCTACGGGCACCGTGAAGTGGTTCAGCGACGACAAGGGGTTCGGTTTCATCACCCCCGATGACGGCGATAAGGATCTCTTCGTTCATCACACCGGGATCGTTGGCGAGGGATATCGCTCGCTGCAGGAGGGCGCCAAGGTGTCATTCGACGCCGAGGCCGGTGACAAGGGACCGAAGGCGGTCAACGTCGTCCCGCTCTAGCGCGACGGCTGAGCTGCTCACCGTTTCCTGACGTACTCGGAGCCCGCCCACCCGGCGGGCTCCGGTCGTTGTGGCGACCCAGCCGATGGCGCGTGAGCGTGCTGTCGCTATCCTGCGCCGAGTCCGGCGCGCAGCGGCGGATCGTGCTCCCATCACAGATGTCGACCGACGCGACCCAACGCCGTGGCCGCTTCGCCGTCGGGAATCCCCCGGCGGCGCCCCTGCGCGTGCCGCCCGCTGCCGTTCGGGGCTATCGGCAGCATGTCGTCCACGGGCACCGCTGGCGCGATCCGAGCGGCTCGGACCTGTTCCGCTCGACGCTGGCCGTCGGCGCGTCGTCTGCGGCGCTCACCGTGATGGTGCTGACCAGCCTGCTGCTGGTCTCGCTCGCCTCGGCGCGTCCGGGGATCCTGCTGTCACCGCAGGTGGCGAAATGGGGCTCATACCCGCTGTGGATGGCCGGTCCCACGGGGGTGCTGACGAGTTGGTTCACCGCCAGCGCGCACACCGAGCGGGTGCTGTTCACCGCGGCGATCGCGACGATGCTGGTCGCCTACCTGATCGTCGCCTACTCGGCGGCACGGCTTCGCCCGGTGTGGGTCCTCGGCGCGATCGTCGCGTTGCACGTGATCTTCCTGCTCTCACCGCCGCTGAACCTGACCGACGTCTTCAACTACCTCAACTACGGGCGCATGGAGGCCGTCTACCACCTGAACCCGTATACGACGATCCCGGTGCTCGAGCCGCATGGCGACCCCACCTTCCTGATCAGCAACTGGCATGGCCTGCTGAGCCCCTACGGCCCGCTGTTCACGGTGTTCACGATCGCCCTCGTGCCGCTCGGCGTGGCGGGCTCGTTCTGGGCGATGAAGGTGGCGCTGATGCTCGCGAGCCTCGGCGTCGTGTTCCTGGTGTATCGCTGCGCGGGCCTGCTGGGACGCAACCCGCTCGCTGCGGCGGTGATCGTGGGGATCAACCCGATCGTGCTCGTCTGGGGGATGGGCGGCGACCACAACGACTTCCTGATGCTGTTCTTCCTCGTGCTCGGCTTCTGGCTGCTGTTGCGCGCCAACGCGATGCGCGTCGGCAAGCGCGCGCGCCCGGCCCCGCGCCGCCAGACCGGGGTGCCGGCGGCGCTGCGCCGCGCCTGGGCGTGGCTCGACGGCATGCCCAGGCCGCTCGTCGACGGCGAGCCCGCGCCCTGGATGGAGGTTGGCGCGGGCATCGCCCTCGTGGCGGCGGTTGCGATCAAGGCGTCGTCGGCCGTGCTGATCCCGATCGTGCTGGCCGGCACGGCGCGGCGCATGCGACTGGCGCTGGGCCTGCTGATCGGCTTCGCCGGCGCCGCGGCGATGACCATCGTCGCCTTCGGCCTCAACCTGCCCAACATCGGCCAGCAGGCCAGCTTCGTGATCCCGGCCGGGATTCCCAATCTCACGGGCCTGGCGCTGGGCTTCGGTGGCGAGACGGCCGAGATGCGCTACGTGCTCTCGCTGCTCCTGTTCGCCGTGATCATCGGGTGGTCGATCTGGGCCTGGCGGACACGCCGCTGGCTCACCGCGTGCGGCTGGACCAGCCTGGTGCTCGTCGCCACGCTGAGCTGGACGCTTCCGTGGTACATCGGCTGGCTGTTGCCGTTCGCCGCCCTCGCCCGCTCGCGTGGCCTGCGCATCGCCGCGGTGGTGCTCGGGGTCTACATCTACCTCGCGTGGATGCCGTACTCGACCGAGATCCTGGGCTTCCTGCACGTGAATCCGGCCACGACGACGCTCGGACAACAGGAAGCGACCTACATGACCAACCTGCTGTTCTAGGGGCCGGTGCCAGGGACGCCGCGCCAGCCGAGCAGCAGCGACGAGGAGCTGCTCGCCGCCGAGCTCGAGACCGTCGTCGCGGTGCGCTCGGACGCCGAGCGGATCGCCCGGATGGCCCACGAGATGGCGTACGGGTTCCTGGCGCTCGCCAACATCGGGACGGCGGTATCGGTGTTCGGCTCGTCGCGCACGCCGGTCGAGGATTCGGCCTACGACCGCGCGCGGGTCGTCGCCCGGGGGCTGGCTGCCGAGGGCTTCGCGGTGATCACCGGCGGCGGGCAGGGCGTGATGGAGGCCGCCAACCGCGGCGCGCAGCAGGGCGGAGGTCGATCGATCGGGTTGAACATCGAGCTTCCCAGCGAGCAGGTCCTGAACTCCTACGTCGACCTCGGCCTGCAGTTTCACTACTTCTTCGTGCGCAAACTGATGTTCGTCCGCTACGCCTGTGCCTTCGTCGTGCTGCCGGGCGGCCTCGGCACGCTCGATGAGCTGTTCGAGGCACTGACGCTGATCCAGACCAGGAAGGTCCGCCATTTCCCGGTGATTCTCTACGGCCGTCAGTACTGGCAGGGCCTGGTCGACTGGGTGCGCGACACGGTGCTCGAGCGGACCAACATCTCGGCGGCGGACCTCGCGCTGCTCACGCTGGTCGACGAGCCCGCTGAGGTCTGCGAGATCGCCAGCGCCGCCGCTGCGGCCCAGGGACGCCATCCGCGCGCCTGATCAGTGGTCGGCGACGTAGCCGCCGGCTGGGGCGATCGGCAGGCCGGCTTCGACCCAGGCCTGGATCCCTCCGGTCAGCGTGTATGCGTCGTAGCCCGCCCCGCGGAAGGCGCTCGCCGCCATCGCCGAGCGCATCCCGAGCCGGCACAGGAACACCACCGGCTCCGTGCGATCGATCTCGCCGGCCTTCGACGCGAGTCGCTCGAGCTCGATGTGGCGGGTTCCCTCGATGAAGCCGGCGTCGCGCTCATAGGTCTCGCGCACGTCGATCACCGTTGCGCCGCCCGCCAGCAGGGCGGCGGCGCGCTCCGCGGTGATCTCGATTTCGGCGTTCTCGAAGGCGTTCATCGGCCGGCGCTGAGCATACGCCACGCGCGTGTTCGGGCCGATCGAGCGGTGGGTACGATGAGGCGGTGGCAACGCTGAGCGACACCTACGCTCTGCCGGCCGAGGTCGTCGAGTTTCGCGACGCGATCCGCCAGATCGTGGTCGAGCGTGTTGCGCCCCGCGCCGCCGAGATCGACGAGCAGGCCGCCTATCCGTGGGACCTGCGTCAGCTGTTCGCCGAGCACGACCTCCTCGCGCTGCCGTTCGAGTCTGAATACGGCGGCACCGGAACCGGGACGCTGATGCTCAACGTGGCGATCGAGGAGGTCGCCAAGGCCTGCGCCGCGAGCGCGCTGATCCTGATGGTCCAGGACCTCGGCACGCTGCCGATCCGCCTGTTCGGCAACGACGAGCAGAAGCGGCGCTTCCTGCCGCGCTGCGCGAGCGGTGAATGGTCGCCGGCCTTCGCGCTCTCGGAGCCCGGGGCCGGCTCTGACCCGGCGAGCATGACGACCAGCGCCCGCCAGGAGGGGGATGAGTGGGTGATCACCGGGTCGAAGTCGTGGATCTCCAACTGCGGCATCGCCGACTTCTACGTGGTGTTCGCGGTCAGCGACCGCGAGACGCGCCGGATCACGGCGTTCGTCGTCGAGGCCGATCGCCCGGGGCTGAGCACCGGCGGGCTCGAGCACAAGCTCGGGATCCGTGGCTCGCCGACCGGGCAGCCGGTCTTCGACGAGGTTCGCGTGCCGGCCGAGAACGTGGTCGGCACCGTTGGCAAGGGGCTGTCGGTGGCGCTCGCGACGCTCGAGCGCACGCGACTGGGCGCCGCCGCACAGGCCGTCGGGATCGCGCAGGGCGCGACGGACTACGCCGTCGCCTACGCGCGTGAGCGCCGCCAGTTCGGCAGGGCGATCAGCGAGTTCCAGGCGATCCAATTCAAGCTCGCCGACATGGAGCTGCGGACGGCCGCCGCCCGCGAGCTTCTCTACCGCGCCTGCGCGATGGCCGATCGCGGCGAGACGGGCGCCGCGAAGTACGCCTCGATGGCGAAGGTCTTCGCCTCCGACACCGCGATGGCGGTGACGGTCGAGGCGGTCCAGGTGCTCGGCGGCTACGGCTATGTGCGCGACTATCCGGTCGAGCGGATGATGCGCGACGCCAAGATCACGCAGATCTATGAGGGGACCAACGAAATCCAGCGGCTCGTGATCGCACGAGCGCTGCTGTGAGCGGCATGGCGGGGTCGACCCCACCGCTGAAGGTGATCCTGCGGGCCGCGGGTCTCGCGCTGGCGATCGGCCTGTCGGTCGCCTTCGTGCTCGCGCCGGCGAGCGGCTCGCCGGTCGTGCGCGGGATCGAGCTGATCGCCGTGATCGCCCTCGGGGTCCTGGCGCTGGCCGCGGTCCTCGCGCTGGTCACCGGGTGGCTGGCCGGATGGCGAGACGGTGAGGCGGAGTTCGAGATGGTCGTGCGCCGCGCCGAGCGCCTCGCCAGCGACAATCTCGCCGCCGAGCCCGGCGAGGGGGAGTTCCTCGAGCTCGATCCGCTGCGCGATGAGGATTTCGAGGAACTCGTTCGCGACGCCCTCGACGAGCTGCCCGACCTGCTCCAGAACGCCCTGGCGCACGTCGCCGTCGTGATCTCCGACGGCGGTCGGCGCGCCCACGCCTATGGTCTCTACCAGGGCGACGGCGCACACCGTGAGGACCATCCGGATCGCATCGTGATCTTTCGCGACACGCTGCGACGCGACTTCGGCGATGACGCGGAGCTGCTGCGCGAGCAGGTCGTCCGCGTCGTGCGCCACGAGCTTGCCCACCACGTCGGCTTCGACGAGATGGGAGTGGGCGAACTGGGGCTTTGAGGCCCGGCTGTTCGGCCGACGACGGACCGATCGTCGCGCCGCACCCATGGGTTGGGGAGCGAGCGGCGGGAAAGGAGAGCGAAGCGGTGATCGAAGCGGTGATCGTCGATGCGGTGCGCACGCCGATCGGGCGCGCGCTGAAGGGGTCGCTGCGAGCGATGCGCGCCGATGAGCTGGCGGCCGCGCCGCTGCGCGCGCTGATCGAGCGCAATCCCTCGGTCGACTTCGCGGAGACGGCGGACGTGATGATGGGCGCCGCGTCGGGATTCGGTGAGCAGGGCTACAACGTCGGCCGCAATGCCCTGCTGCTCGCCGGCATCGACGACCGCGTGCCCGGCTGCACCGTCAACCGTTTCTGCGCCTCCTCGCTGCAGACGCTGCGGATGGCGTTCCACGCCATCGCCGCCGGCGAGGGAGAGCAGTACGTCGCGGCCGGCGTGGAATCGGTGTCGCGCGCCGGGCTCGGCGCGGCGCCGGACCAGGCGAGCCTCAACCCGCGGCTCGACGGCTCGCGGGGATCGCTGTGCAACGTGTACATCCCGATGGGGGTCACGGCCGAGAACGTCGCCGAGCGCCACGACGTCTCACGCGAGGACCAGGACCGCTGGGCGGTGATCTCGCACGACCGCGCGGTCGGCGCCGCGGCCTCGGGCCACGTCGACGCGGAGATCGTCGCGGTGACGGTGCCGGCGCACCGCGAGGACGACGGCAGCGGCGCGACGATCGAGGTCGGCGAGTCCGTCGTCGCGCGCGACGACGGCCCGCGGCCGGGGACGACGATGGAGGTGCTCGCGACCCTCAAGCCGGTGTTCAAGCCCGACGGCACGGTGACCGCCGGCAACTCGTGCCCGCTCAACGACGGCGCGGCGGCGGTGCTCGTGATGAGCGCCGCGCGCGCGGAGCGGCTCGGCCTGCGGCCGCGCGCGCGAATCCTCGCGTCGACGATCGCCGCTGTCGAGCCCGAATACATGGGCATCGGCCCGGTCCCCGCGATCCGGGCCCTGCTCGAGCGCACCGGGCTGACGATCGAGGACATCGACATCGTCGAGATCAACGAGGCCTTCGCGGCGCAGGTCGTGGCGTGCATGCGCCAGCTCGGGATCGCCGACGAGCAGCTCAACCCGTTCGGCGGTGCCATCGCCCT
>DATLQS010000067.1:0-26466 GCA_035535075.1 Solirubrobacteraceae bacterium | reverse complement strand
ACGTGCGGGAGACTATCGCGTCGCGTAGCCTTCCACTCCGCTCGTGCCCGGAGAGGTGCCGGAGCGGTTGAACGGGCGCGACTGGAAATCGCGTGACGGGGGAAACCTCGTCCGAGGGTTCGAATCCCTCCCTCTCCGTATAGAGCCTCGATGCCGGCGCGTGCGGGAGCCGCACGCGGCGTCGCTCGACAGGTTGCCCGACCTCGATCAGCCCGGCAGCGACGCATCGACCCGCTTCATGATGCGGGTGAGGTCGGCGATGTCGCGGTCGCTCAGGGCGCTCCCGAAGGTTGCGCGGAGCAACTCGTGGTGGCTCGCGCGGGCGCTGCGGGCCAGCGCACGACCGCGCGGTGTGATCGTGGCGAAGGCGGCGCGCGCGTCGTCGGGATCGGGATCGCGTTGGACGAGCCCGGAGGCGTCCATCCGGTCGAGCAGCTTCGACAACCCCGACGGTGACAGCGCGATCGCCGAGGAGAGGTCGCTGAGCCCGAGCCGACCGCCGGCCATATCCAGATGCGCGAGAACGTCGTACCGAGCCATCGTCAACCCGTGCTCGCGCCGCATGTGCGCCTCGATCTGATCCCAGAACCGCGTGTGGGTGCGGACCAGCAGCAGCCACGCGGTCATCCAGCGGCTTTCGAACTCCAAGGCCATGAGCTCCAGTGTAGCGCCAGCTACTTGACATGCCAAACAACTTCGGATACAAGTTGGCATGCCAACTACTTGCCAGCGTGCTACGAACCAAGGGAGGCCCCTCGTGCCGGGAAAGGTATCGGCGGTCATCTGCTCGACCGACCTGGAGAGAAGTCAGGAGTTCTACGAGCAGCGGCTCGGCCTCAGGCTCTCACCTGAGACGATCAAGAATCACCTCGTGTTCGAGTGCGGCGACGGAACGTCGCTGCTCGTCTACGGGCGCCCCACCCCGAACAAGGCCGACCACACACAGGTTCGGTTCTGGTCAACCGACGTCGAGGCCGACGTCAGCGAACTCGTGGCTCGCGGGGTGATCTTCGAGGACTACGACTTCGAGACGCTCAAGACCGTCAACCACGTCGCGACCACCGCCGGCGTCGGCCGGTCAGCATGGATCAAGGATCCAGACGGCAACACCCTGGCGCTGTTCCAGCCGGAGTAGGTGTCACCCCCGAACGGACCGCGGGCCGGGCGACTTGAGGCACCCGGCCCGCGTGTTGGGGGTTTGCTTTGCGGGCTGTGAGGTCGCCCGACGCGACGCGCATGGTGATGCATCTGATGAGGCCCTGGCAAACGAGTTGGACGTCTGTTCGAGCGCGGTCACGAACGGCCGGCGCAGGCCCGCGAGAGCTCCGCGCCCGCCGATCTGCGAACGTCGCAGCGTGCCGCCGCCTCGCGCTCGACGCCTCGTTCAGCTGTTTCTCGGCCTGGCCCTCTACGGGGTCAGCGACGCGATGCTGCTGCTCGCCGGCCTCGGCCTCGATCCGTGGGACGTCCTGCACCAGGGCCTCTCACGCCGGATCGGCCTCGGCGTCGGCACCTGGGCGATCATCGTCGGGGTGGCGGTCCTGCTGGCCTGGATACCGCTTCGGCAGCGCCCGGGAATCGGCACGCTCTGCAACGTGCTGGTCGTCGGGGCCGTGATCGACCTGATGCTCGCGCTCGTGCAGCCGCCGCATGCGATCGCGAGCCGCATCGCGCTGCTGGTCGGCGGAGTCGTCCTGAACGGGGTGGCCACCGGCGCCTACATCGGCGCGGGACTGGGACCCGGGCCGCGCGACGGGCTGATGACCGCGTGGGCCGCGCGGGGACACTCGATCCGCGTCGTGCGCACGACGATCGAGGTCTCGGCGCTCGGCGTGGGCTGGGCGCTCGGCGGCACGGTCGGCGTTGGCACCGTGCTCTACGCATTGGCCATCGGGCCGCTGGCGCACGTGTTCATCCCGCTGCTCGAGATCCGCCGTCCGGCGCCGCCGGACGGCCCGGTCGGCGAGGCGCCGGCTGCTATGGCAGGCGTCGCTCCATGAAGACGAGGTCCAGCCAGCGATCGAACTTCCACGCAACCTCGGAGAGCCGGGCGGCAACGCTGAAGCCGAGGCCCTCGTGGAGGCGGATCGAGGCGGCGTTCTCCGCCTCGACGCCGGCGATCATCACGTGCTTGCCGAGCGCGGCGGCGCGCTCGATCAACGCCTGCACGAGGGCGGTCCCGATGCCCTCCCCGCGACGGTCGGCGCGCACGTGAACCGAGTGCTCGACGGTGTAGCGGTACCCCGGCCAGGTCCGAAAGTCGCCGAAGCTGCCGAACCCCAGGACGCCGGTCGAGTCGCAGGCGACGAGCACCGGATAGCCCTGCTCGTGGCGCCCGGCAAGCCAACGCACACGGTCCTCGAGGGTGACCGCGTGCTCGCTGAACACCGCTGTCGAGAACGCGATGACCTCGTTGTAGATTGCGAGCACCTCCCCCAGGTCGTCGCTCGTCGCCTCACGGATGGCGAAGCTCGCCTCGCCGGGCACCGAGTTGTCGCGCTCGCGAGCGGCCACGCGCCAAGCCTAGTGGTCGCCCAAACCGGCGGGGCACCCGCGCAACCACAGATGTGATCAAATATCCAAAGACAACACCGGGAGCCCAGACGCAGCGTGTTGGGCGCGGTATTCGCGACTACGAGTGGGGTGCTGGGTGGCGGGTGTTCCGTTTCGGATCGGCGTGATGCAACTGACGATGGAGCCGCTGGCCGAGATCCTGGGCCATGCGCGCGCGCTCGATCGTCACGGTTTCGACACCATCTGGCTCGCCGAGGCCTACCCGTGGTGGCGCAAGCACGCCATGGAGGCGCGCTCGGCGACCGCGATCTCGCCGCTGATCGCACGCGACACCGAGCGGCTGACGGTCGGCTGGGGGATCATCTCGCCGTTCACCCGCCATCCGATCCAGGTTGCGATGGACGCGCGGGTGACGCAGGAGGCGGCAGGAGCGGACCGCTTTCGGCTCGGCTTCGGCGCGTCGCGGATCTTCATGAAGGAGATCGGCGCGGACGACGTCAAACCGCTGAACCCGGCTCGCGACTCGGTGCGGATCGTCCGCGGGGTGCTCGCCGGCGAACCGTTCGACTACGACGGCCCGGCCTTCAGCGCCCACGTGCCCGGGCTTGCCGCCGACGCCGATGCGCCGCGCGGTCAGGTCCCGATCTACATCGCCGGCACCGGCCCGCGGATGCAGGAATACGCCGGCGAGGAGGCCGACGGACTGCTGACGGCATCGATCACCACGCCCGAGTTCGTTCGTTACAGCTACGCCAACATGGCGCGGGGGGCGGCAAAGGCCGGGCGCGACGCACAGCAGATCGACCTGGGCTGCACGATCGTCGCGTCGATCGACGAGGACCGCGCGAAGGGACGCGAGGGCGCGCGCGAGATCGCCGGCATGTATCTCGCCAACAAGGTGCAGAACATCCAGGGTTCCGCGGACGTGCTGCTGGAGCTGGCGGGGCTCACCCAGGAGGAGATCCGTCCGATCGCGGAGGCGATGGAGCACGGCGGGCGCCTGGCGGCGGCGGCGGCGGTCAGCGACGAGATCCTCGAGAAATGCAAGCCGATCGCGGGCACCCCCGCGGACTGCGTCGCGGCCATCGAGGAGTACCGCGGCGCGGGCTGCACACACGTGATGCTCGAGCTGTGGGGCGAGAATCGCGAGCGCCAGATCGAGCTGTTCGCGACCGAGGTCCTACCCCGCCTGGACCGATGAGCGCCGGGTCGACGCTCCCCGCCCATGTTGACGAGGATCGCCTGGTCGCGACCGCGAGCTCGTTCGTCGACATCTCGAGCCCGACCGGCAGCGAGCAGCAGATGGCGGAGTGCATGCGCGACACGCTCGAGGAGATGGGCCTGGCGGTCAGCTGGCACGAGGTCGAGGACGGCCGGCCCAACGTCGTCGGCCGGCTCGAAGGGACCGGCGGCGGCCCGAGCCTGATGTTCAACGGCCACATGGACACCTCCTATTCCGGCCGCGAGCCGCATCTGCGGGCGAAGCCCGGGTTCCAGCCGCACGCCGTCGTACGCGACGCGCACATCTGGGGCCTGGGCATCTCGAACATGAAAGGCGCACTCGCCAGCTACGTCGAGGCGGTGCGGGCGATCCAGGATGCCGGGCTCCGCCTGCGCGGCGACGTGGTCATCGCGGCGGTCGTCGGGGAGATCGAAAAGGCGCAGTGGGGCGAGGAGTTCCGCGGCAGCGAATACCGCGGCTACGCCGCCGGCAGCCGCTACCTGCCGACCCACGGCGGGATCGCCGACATGTGCATTCTCGGCGAGCCGACCGAGCAGCGCGTCGTGCTCGGCCACTACGGGACGATGTGGGCGCGGATCTCGACGCACGGCCCGTTCATCCACACGGCGTTCACGCACGGCCGCCTCGGGGAGAACGCGATCGTGCGGATGCAGCGAGTGCTCGACGACGTGCTCGCCTGGATCCCGGAATGGGAGCGCCGCTCGGCCTACGGCGGGATCGACGGCGTCGTCAACGTCGGCGCCATTCGCGCCGGCCAGCCGTGGCGCGTCAGCCGCACGCCCGATCGGGCCGACCTGTTCCTCGACATTCGCGTGCCACCGACGATGGCGATGACCGCCGCGCGCGCGGAGTTCGCGACGCTGGTGCGCGAACTGCGCGAGGGCCACCCGGAACTCGGCATCACCTCCGAGGTCTACGTCAGTGCGCCCGGGGCGCAGATCGCCGAATCGCATCCGCTGATCGCCGCGATCGACGCGGGCCACCAGGAGGTCTTCGGCGCGCCGCCGGCCCGCGACACGGTGCGCTGGTTCTCCGACGCCTCCGCCCTGACCCGCTACGGCATCGAAACCGTCAACTACGGCACCTCCAGCGGGCTGCCCGACCCCGACGGGGAGAACCTCGAGATCGCCGGCCTGCGCAACATCGCCACGGTCTACGCGCTCGTCGCGAGCGATATCTGCGGGGTGGCCGCGTGAAGCTCGTGACCTTCGAGACCAGCGACGGCGCCCGGCGGGCCGGGGCCCTCGACGGGGGCGAGATCAGCGTGCTCGATGTGCCGGACATGCGCACGCTGTTCGAGCGCGGGCTCGATCCGGCCGCCGCCGCCGCGGCGTCCAGCGAGCGTGTCGCGCTCGCCGACGTGCGCCTGTGCGCACCGATCGTGCCGAAGAAGTTCTTCCACACCTCGGGGAACTTCCGCGAGCACGAGGAGGAGTCGAAGGTCGTCGGCTGGTCGCACGAGATCGCGCCGTGGATCGTCTTCTTCCAGAACGTCGACGCGATCATCGGGCCCGGCGACCCGATCATCTACCCCGAGCACCTGACCAACGAGCTCGACCACGAGCTCGAGCTCGCCGTGATCATCGGCAAGCCGGGACGCCACTTCGACGCGCACGAGGCCGCGTCCTACATCGCCGGGTACACGATCTTCAACGACATCACGGCGCGCGATATCCAGCGCCGCGAGATGCGCTCCGGCGTGTTCTCCTTCTGCAAGGCGATCGACACGTTCTGCCCGCTCGGACCGTGGATCGTCACCCCCGACGAGGTCGGCGATCCGCACGACCTGCAGATGCGCCTGCGCGTCAACGGCGAGCTGCGCCAGGAATCGCACTCGGGAAACATGTCGGTGACGATCGCGGAGATCATCGCGCACTACTCGGCGCTCGGCTACAGCGCCGGCGACATCATCTCCACCGGCACCGTCTCGGGCGTCGCCGGGTTCCGCGAGAACGCCGCCGAGATGTACCTGCGCCCCGGCGACGTCGTCGAGTGCGAGATCGAGAAGATCGGCACGCTGTCCAACCCGGTCATCTCGTGGGAGCAGGCCTACGGGGTTCCCGCGCCGCCGCTGCAGCGCTGGTGAGCAGATGGGCTGGCCGATCGACACCGCCAAGCTCGACCGGGTCCGTTCGCTGATGGCGGCCGAGGGGGTCGACACCCTGGTCGTGCGATCCCCGGACAACGTCTGCTACCTGACCAACTACTGGCCGATGAAGGGCTACGACGCGGCGATCGTCCCGCTCGTCGGCGAGCCGACGCTGGTGGTCATGGAGCCGCAGTTCGAGGAGGCCCGGCGCACCGCCTGGACGGCCGACGTCCGCCCGTTCCCGTTCTATGACCCCGACGACCCCCGGCCGCCGGCGGTCCGCGCGCAGGACCGCTGCCTCGAGCTGCTGGCGGAGCGCGATCGTGGCCGCGTCGGACTCGAGCGTTCGCAGGGCACGCAAGCAGCTGACCGCATGGTCGGCGAGCCGACGGTCTTCTGGAGCGGCTGGTTCGACGACTTCGACGCCGTGGCGACCGAGGTCCTCGACGCGGCACCCCTGCTGGCGCGCGCGCGGATGCTCAAGACCGAACAGGAGATCGAGCGGATGCGCCTCGCCAACGAGCTCGCCACGCTGGCGATGGAGCATGTCCGCGACAACATCCGCCCCGGGATGCGCGAGAGCGAGGTCGGCGCGATGTTCGAGGGGCACGTGCACGCTCTGGGAACCGGCTACCAGGGCAAGGTCGAGCTGGCGCGGGCATTCACGCTCGTCTGGGCCGGCCCGGGGATTCGCACCTTCAGCGCGACCGGCAACCGCCCGGTGCTCGCCGATGAGCCAACGCTGCTCGAGATCTGGGTCTGCGCCGACGGCTACTGGTCGGATCTGACCAAGAACGCCTGCCCGGGCACGCTGCGTCGCGAATACGACGAACTGCTCGACGGTCTGCTCGGCGTCTACGGTGCCGCCGTCGAACACGTTCGGCCCGGAGCTGACCTCGGCGAGCTCGACGTCCTGATCCGCGACGGGCTGGCGGAGATCGGCTACCCGGGCCAGCCGAGCCACCCGATCTGTCACGGCATCGGTGCCCGCGCCCACGAACCGCCGTTCGCGCACCGCGCGGTCGCGACGACGATCGAGCAGGGAATGGTGCTGGCGATCGAGCCGGGGGTCTACTGGCCCGGAGGCGGCGGCCTGCGCCTCGAGGACAACTATCTGGTGACCGAGAACGGCAGCGAAAAGCTCTCGCACTACCCGGACGACTTCCGCGCGCGATGATCGAGCGCGTGTGCATCGTCGGTGCGGGAACGATCGGCAGCCTGCTCGCCGGCCACCTCGGGACGGTCTGCGAAGTCAGCGTCCTGACGCGCCGGCCCGAGCACGCCGCGATGCTGCGCGAGCGGGGGTTGAGCGTCAGCGGCAAGCACGAGCTGCACGCGCCGGTGTTCGCCACCGCCGACGCCAACGAGCTGCCCGAGTTCGACGTCGGGATCTTCGCCTGCAAGGCGCTCGATCTCGAGCAGAGCGCCGCGCGGCTGCACGGCCGTGCGCCGGGGGCGGCGATGATGACGGTCCAGAACGGGCTCGGCGCCGAGGCCGTGGTGGCTCGTCACGGGTCCTGGCCGATCATCTCGGCGGTCACCTTCATGAGCGGGATTCGCCACGGCGACGCCCACGTCGAGTACGAGCTCGACACCGCGACCTGGATGGGTCCCTGGGCGCAGACCGCCACCCCCTACGCGCTCGTCGAGGAGCTCGCGTCGCTGATGATCTCGGCCGGGCTCGAGGCTCAGCCGATGCCCGACCTGCTGCCCGCCCAGTGGTCGAAGCTGATCTTCAACTCGGCGATCAACACCGTCGCGGCGATGACCGGGCTGCCGCATGTCGCGCTGTTCGCGCAGGAACGGGAGTTCGGTGACCTCGGGCGGCTCGTCCACGGACTGATCGACGAGGGCGTCGCCGTCGCGCACGCGGCGGGGGTCCAGCTGCATGACGACCCGTGGGAGATGAACGTCCTCGCGGTCGCGCGCGGCGAGACCGCCCACAGCGATTACGCGCACCGCCCGTCGATGCTCGAAGACGTGCTGGCCGAGCGCGCGACCGAGGTCGAGTTCATCACCGGCGCACTGGTGCGCGAGGCCGCGCGACTCGCCGTGGCGGTTCCGCTGAGCACCGCGATGTACCGGCTGGTCCGCGCGCGGGAGGCCTCGTGGGGGTTGCGCGACGGCGCCGAGGCCGCGGCGGTGGTGTCCTGATGCGCGTCTGCGTCGTCGGCTGCGGTGCCGTCGGAAGCCTTTTCGCGGCGCACCTCGGGACGCTCGACGACGTCGAGGTGTGGGCCTACGACGTCGTCGAGGAGCACGTCGCGGCGATCAACGCCGGGGGCTTGCGGCTGACCGGCGAGGCGGATGTGCTCGCCCCGGTCAACGCGCGCACCGATCCTGGCGAGATTCCGCCGTGCGAGTTCGGGATCGTCGCGACGAAGTCGATGTTCACGGCGGCGGCGATCGAGGCGACCGCGCAGATCTTCGTCGACGGCGCGGTATGCAGTGTCCAGAACGGGGTGGGTAACGAGGAGCTGATCGCCGAGCACGTGCCGCGCGTGATCCGCGGCACGACGTTCCCGGCCGGCCGCGTCGTGGCGCCCGGGGTCGTGCACATGGACACCGCGGGCGACACCTGGATCGGGCCGTTCGAGGATCGCCCCGCCTCGGCCGCCGAGATCGAGCGGCTCGGCGATGCGATGACGCGCGGCGGGATGCCGACCAAGGTGCTCGCCGACGCCCGCGGCGCGCAGTGGACGAAGCTGATCTTCAACGCCGCCAGCAACCCGCTCGGCGCGCTGACCGGGCTCACGCAGGGGCGCCTGTGCGAGCTGCCGGCAACCCGCGCGTTGATCACCGGCCTGGTGCGCGAGGGTGTCGCGGTCGCCACCGCGCTCGGCATCACGCTCGACTCCGACCCCGACGCGCTGATCGATCACTCCGCGCGCGTGGCCTACGACCATCGCGCGTCGATGCTCCAGGACGCGCTCGCGCACCGGCGCACGGAGATCGACGCGCTCAACGGCGGGATCGTGCGGTTCGGCGCCGAGCGCGGCGTGCCCACGCCGCTCAACGAGGCGATCGTCGCCCTGATCGTCGGCATGGAGCGCTCGTGGACCTCGCAACCCCCGGCGGTGAGCGAATGACCGACCCGGCACGCACGCCGAGCACCCGGGAGGTGGCCCGCCGCTACGCCAACGCGCGCGGCGCGATGGCCGAGCACGGGGTCGACGCGCTGCTCATCAGCGGCAGCGAGTACAGCGGCTTCGAGGGCGCGGTGCGCTACCTCTCGGGTTTTCGGATCGTGCACCGCTACGCCTACGTGCTGCTGCCGTTGAGCGGCGATCCGATCACCGTCTTCCCGAGCGAGGCGCGCTGGGTCGGCGATCACGCCGACGGCTGGGTGCCCGAGCCGGTCTTCGCCGAGCATCCGGGCGCCTGGATCCGCGACCATCTGCGCGAGCGCCGCGTCAAGCGCCTCGGCGTCTACGGGCTCGACTACATCATGCCCGTGCGCGACTTTCGCGCGCTCGAGCAGGGGCCGTTCGAGCTCGTCGACTTCGACGTCACCTTCGATCTCTCGCGAGCGGTCAAGAGCGACGAGGAGCTGGCGCTGGTGCGCGAGAGCATGGCGATCAACGAAGCCGGCTTCTGGGCGGTGCACGAGGCCTACGAGCCCGGGCGCACCCAGTCCGAGCTGATGGCGGCGGCCGAGCGAACGTTCACCCGCCTGGGCACCGGCCGCCAAACCATGGACATGGTCCTGTGGGGGCGTGGCGGGTCGGCGACCCCGGAGTTCCGGATCCCGGACCCCCAGACCCCGATCGCGCCCGACGACCTGCTGCTGTACTCGCTCGAGGTCGCCGGCCCGGGCGGGCACTGGGTCGAGTTCTCGCGCCCGCTGACGCGCGGCGTGGTCGGCGCGGATACGCAGCGCATGCTCGAGGCCTACGCGGAGTACGCCGCCGCCGCGCGCGCGACGATGCGCCCGGGCGCCACGGCGCACGACGTCCACCGCGCCGTCTCGGCGCCGTTCCACGATCGCGGCTACCCGCTCGGCCACGTCACCGGGCACTCGATCGGGATGACGATGATCGAGCACCCCAAGATCGGTGAGGGCGTCGACGTCGAGCTGCGCGAAGGCATGATCTTCTCGATGCACCCCCACGCGATCGCCGACGGCGGCAGCGCCTGCCTGTACATGCAGGACACCTGGTGCATCGGGCCCGACGGCGGCGCGCCGCTGTCGAGCGTGCCGCTGGAGATCTTCGACGGGCGCGAGCCTCGCCCGACACCCGACCACGCCGGCGAAGGGAGCGAGAGCGATGTTGCTAGCAGCCACTGAGTACGTGCGCCCGGACAGCGTCGAGGACGCGCTCGCCGCCCTCGGCGGAACGGCCGGCTCCCGCGTCCTCGCCGGAGGCCAGACGCTGATCAACGTGCTCAAGCACCGCGCCGCCTCAGTCGAGCTGCTCGTCGACGTCAGCCGCCTCGAGGAGCTGCGCTTCATCGACGTCTCGGCCGATGGATCGGTCACGATCGGCGCCGCGACGACCTACCGCGAGCTCGAGCGCTCGGCCGAGCTGCGCGCGGCGCAGCCGATCATCGGCGAGGTCGCGGCCGGCACCGTCGATCGCCAGGTCCGCGCCCGCGGCACGATCGGCGGGAACGCATGCTTTGCCGACCCGGCGTCCAACTACCCGCCGCTGCTCGTCGCGCTCGGAGCATCGCTTCAGATCGCCGGTCCCGCCGGGGTGCGCAGCGTGCCCGCGGAGGATTTCTTCGTCGGCCTGTTTCGCACCGCGGTCGGTCCCGGCGAGCTGCTGCGCAGCATCTCGCTGCCGCCGCTTGACGGCGCGGGCGTCGGCTACCGGTCGCTGCAGATCGCGGCCGACTCGTGGGCGCTCGCCCGCGCCGTCGCATGGGTCGGGGCCGGCGAGCCGATCGGCGCGGCGCGCGTCGTGCTCGGCTGCGTCGCCGGGACGCCGGTGCGTGCCGTCGCCACCGAGGCCCGCCTGATCGGCGGGCCGCGCAGCACGGAGGCGGCGGTCGCTGCCGCAGCGCTCGCCGGCGACGGCCTCGAGCCACCCGCGGACGTGCACGCGAGCAGCGCGTACCGCCGCGAGATGGCGGCGGTGATGGCGAAGCACGCGCTGTTCGACGCGCTCGGCCTGCAGGACGACCGGTGAACGTCGAGCGAGAAGGAGCGGAGGTGGCTGATGGCGACTGAAGGCGCAGTCCATGTGATCGATGTGACGGTCAACGGCGAGGCCCACCGGACACCCGTGCCGGCCCGGCGGCTGCTCGTCCATTTCCTGCGCGAGACGCTCGGCCTGCGCGGCACGCACATCGGCTGCGACACCGGCAACTGCGGTGCCTGTTCGGTGATCTGCGACGGCCAGCTGATCAAGAGCTGCATGATGCTCGCGGTCCAGGCCGACGGACGCGAGATCGAAACGATCGAAAGCCTCGGCGAGGGCCCCGACGGTCTCGACCCGATCCAGGAAGCATTTCGCGAGCACCACGGGGTCCAGTGCGGCTACTGCACCCCAGGCGTGGTGCTCGCCGCAAAAACGCTCCTGGCGGAGAACCCGCAGCCGAGCGAGGCGGAGATCCGCCGGGCGCTCAAGGGCAACATCTGCCGCTGCACCGGATACATGAACATCATCCGCTCGATCGAGGCCGCCGCGGCCGCGCCAGGAGGCATCACGCGATGAGCACGCCGCGGAGTGAGACCACCTTCTACCCGGCCATCGAACAGAGCGAGCGGCTGGGCAACTGGTCGGGCAAGAACGTGCCGCGCAAGGAGGACAAGCGCCTGCTGAAGGGTCAGGGCGCCTTCGTCGACGACCTGTGGATGCACCGCCAGGGCCATGTGCACTTCGTGCGTTCGCCCTATGCCCACGCGCGGATCACGGCGATCGACGTCGCCCGCTGCGAGGCCGTCCCCGGCGTCTACGCCACGCTGACCGGCGAGGAGGTCGGTGAGCTGCAGCAGCCGTACTTCCAGATGGCCCCGGAGCCCGCCGGTGCGATGAAGGACTACTGCATGGCCGTCGGCAAGGCCCGCTACATGGGCGAGCCGGTCGCCGCGGTGCTCGCCGAGTCGGCCGAACTGGCGCGCGACGCCGCGGAGCTGATCGAGGTCAGCTACGAGCCGCTGCCGGTCGTGGTCGACGGGATCGCCACGATCGAGCCCGACGCGCCCGTGCTGCACGAGGAGATCGGCTCGAATGTCGGCTGGCACGGGACCTACGACTACGGCGACATCGACTGGGCGATCGAGAACGCCGACCACGTCGTGCGGATCGATCGACTGCACTTCCACCGGTTCTCCTCGACCCCGCTCGAGACCAGCGGCGCGCTGGTGAACTGGGACCCCGGCACCGGAGTGGTCGAGTTCCGCACCAACAACCAGATGCCGATGTTCGCGGCGATGTTCATCGGGCCGGCGATCGGCCTGGGCATCGATCACATGCAGTTCTCGAGCCAGGACATCGGCGGCGGCTTCGGGATCAAGATCACCAGCTACACCTACCTGACCGCGCTGGCCCTGCTCTCGCGCAAGGCGGGCCGCCCGGTGAAGTGGAGCGAGTCGCGCTGGGAGCATCTCGCGGCCTCGGCCCACGGAAACGAGCGGACCTTCCTCGACATCGAGGTGCCGGTGATGAACGACGGGACGATCCTCGGCTTCAAGGTCCGGGCCTTCGACGACGCCGGCGCGTACCTGCGCTACGAGCCGCTCGGCGCGGTGATCTGGGCGCAGGTCGTGCCCGGCAACTACCGCTTCAAGCATGTCCGGGTCGACTACACCGAATCGTTGACGAACAAGTGCCCGGTCGGGCCCAACCGCGGCTACTCGCGGTTGCAGCACCTGTGGATGATCGAACGGCTCGTCGACATCGTCGCGAACGAGCTGGGCTTCGATCGAGTCGCGCTGCGCAAGCTCAACTACGTCCAGCCCGAGGAGTTCCCCTACGAGACGCCGAACGGCTGCATCTACGACTCCGGCGACTATCCGGCGATGCTCGACCGCGCGCTCGAGCTGATCGACTACGAGGGCGCGCTGGCGCGCCAGCGCGCCAGCGCGCGGAGCGGCAGGCGAATCGGCATCGGCATCGGCTCGACACTCGACTCCGGCACCAACAACTTCGGTCAGTCGCGGATCATCAACTCGGCGCTGCCGTTCTCCGGCAACGGCGAGGCGGCGATCGTCAGGCTCGATCTCTACGGGGAGGTGACGGTCACGATCGGGACCAGCCCGCAGGGGCAGGGCCACGAGACCACCGCGGCGCAGGTCACGGCGGACATCCTCGGCATGAGTCCCGACCAGGTCCACGTTGCCGCCGGCTACAACAAGGCGGCGAACACCTATGTCGGCTTCTCCGGCACCTACGCCAGCCAGTTCGCGGTCACCGGCCTGGGGGCCGTGATGGGCGCGGCCGAGAAGCTGCGCGGCGAGATCATCAAGGTCGGGGCGTGCATGCTCGGCAGCGAGGAATCCGACATCGAGCTCGCCGACGGGTTCGTGCGCCTCGCCGCGAACCCCGAGGCGGCGATCCCCTTCATCGGCATCGCGGCGACCGTCTTCGCGAACGTCGCCGAGCTGCCGGGCGAGCTCGCCGACTCCGTCACGCTCAACTGCCGCTACGTCTACCGGCCGCCGTTCGAGGTGCCCGACCACGAAACCAAGACCGGCAAGCTGACCCTGACCTACGCCAGCCAGGTCCACGCGGCGGTGGTCGAAGTGGATGACGAGACCGGGCAGGTGACGATCCTCGACTACGCCGCCGTGGACGAGTGCGGCCGCAAGGTGAACCCGATGATCGTCGAGGGCCAGGTGCACGGCGCGACCGGCCACGGCGTCGGCGCGGCGTTGTACGAGTCCTTCGAGTACGACGCCGATGGACAGCTGCTCAACTCGACGTTCGCCGACTACCACGCGGCCACCTCGCTCGACGTTCCGCACATCCGCACCGGCGACATCGAGTGCCCGTCGCCGTTCACCCCCAACGGCGCCAAGGGCATGGGTGAGGGCGGCGGTGCACCGCTCTCGACGATCGCCAGCGCGATCGAGGATGCCCTGCCCGACGGGGCGCACATCGTCTTTGACACCCACAACAACTCCGAGCGCGTGTTCGAGCTGCTGCGCAGCGCGGCGGCGGCCGGACCGCGGGGTGTCGAGGTGATCTCGCGATGATCGTCTCAGGTTCGAGGACCGTGGCGGCACCCCGGGACGCGCTGTGGGCGGTGTTGAGCGACCCGGCGCGCCTCGCCGAGACGCTGCCCGGCGTCGGCGACGTCTCGATCGAGGACGAGCACCGCTTCAGCGCCGTCGCCCACCCGGTCACCGCGCTCGGCGCGACCCGGGTGGCGATGGATTTCGAGATCGTCGAGCAGCGCCCCTCGGAGCACGTCCGGATCAGCGGCCTGGGGTCGGCGGGCGAGAATCAGCTGCAGCTGACGGTCGCGCTGGACCTCGCGGCCGACGGCGAGGGGACCGCCGTCAGCTGGAGCGCCGACGTGCAGCTGCGCGGCGTGTGGCGCTCGCTGCTCCAGCGTGGGCTGGGATCGCTGTTCAACGAGCAGGTTGACGCGGTGCTGGCGGCCGGCGCCCTGCTGAGTGGGGCGTCCAACGAGCGCTAGGCGATGTCCACAGGACTGACCAAGCTCGCCCGCGCGGGGGTCGTCGACGCTCACCGGACGCTTGCCGACCGGGCGTTCGCCGCGCTGCACGACTCGATCGTGGCGGGGCATCTTGCGCCCGGCGAGCGACTGCCGATCGAGGAGCTGGGCGTCGCGCTGGGGATGAGCGCGATGCCGATCCGCGAGGCCCTGCGGCGCCTGGACGCAGCGGGCCTGGTCGAGAACATCCCCCATCGCGGGGGGCGGGTGACCGAGCTCTCGATCGCCGACCTCGCCGAGGTCTACGAGGCGCGTCTCGCGCTCGAGCCGCTCGCTGTGCGGCGCGCCGCCGAACGCTTCGGCGAGCACGAAGCGGCTGTCGCGACGGCCCGCCTGGCGACCCTCAACCAGCTGCCGGACGACAACTCGCCGGAGACCTGGGCGGCGCACACGGCATTTCACTTCGCGCTCTACGACGCCGGCGCGTCGACCTGGTTGCTGCGCTTGATCCAGCCCCTATGGGAGACGAGCCAGCGCTATCGCCTCGCCGTCCGCGTCGCGCGAAAGCTCGACACGCGTCGCGCCGAGCACGAGATGATCCTCCAGGCGTGCATCGACCACGACGCCGATCGCGCCGCCCTCTCGCTCCACAACCACCTGACCACGACCGCGAACGTCGTGTCGCAGGCGATGGGCGGCGAGGTCCTGTTCGAGCCGCTCGGTCGCTGATCGCGACGAGCTGATCGGCGGCGCCCGCCGCGCCCGCGGGCACTCCCGCCGGCCTTCCCTGCGCGCCGCCCCGAACCGGCCCGACCGACTCGACACTGCCCGCTGATCGCGCTCGCCGGCGTCCGGCCGCCACCCGCTCACGCGCGGCCGCGGCGGGTCGGCGGTGCGCGATGATGTGGCCGCGCAGGCCCGATGTGTCACCCGACCGAACGGAGAACCCGCCATGGAACCGCTGTACACGACAACCGGAATCTCGACCGGCGACGGGCGCAACGGCACGGCTGCGCTCGCTGACGGAACGCTCGAATTCGCCCTCGCCACCCCGCGCGAGACCGGCGGCAAGGGCGGCGGGGCGAACCCCGAGCAGCTCTTCGCGCTGGGCTACGCGGCCTGCTTCCATAGTGCGCTGAAGGTCGTCGGCGGCCGGCTCAAGAAGCCGGTCGCGGGCTCGACGATCACCGCCGAGGTGGCGTTGGGCCGCGACGACGGGGGGTTTGGCCTGGCGGTCACGCTGACCGCCTCGATACCGGAGCTGACCGCCGCCGAGGCGCGCGAGCTGATCGAGGCGGCACACGAGATCTGCCCCTACTCCAAGGCCACCCGCGGCAACATCCCGGTCACGCTGGCGGTGAGCTGAGCCGCCGATGCGGACCGAGGCCAGGTATGTGCGGCGACGGCGCATCGCCGGTGGATCGATCCTCTGCGTGGCCCTGGCAGCGGCGGCCGCGGCGATCGTCCTGACCAAGGGCGGCGGGGGCGGCGTCCCGGCCCACGCCCCGGCCGCGAAACGCACCCCGACCCGGCGAGCGGTCGTCCACAACGGCCCGCATGGCACCGAGCCGGTGCCGATCCTGATCTACCACGTGATCCTCGCGCCGCCGGCCAACGCACCGTTCCCCGGGCTGTACGTCGCGCCCGCCCTGTTCGCGGAGCAGATGCACGCCCTCGCCGCGGCCGGCTACCACGCGGTGACGATGGACCAGATGTGGAACAACTGGCATCACGGTACTCCGCTGCCGCGGGGCAAGCCGATCGTGCTCAGCTTCGACAACGGCTACGCGACCCAGTACACCGCGGCACTCCCGGTGCTGCGCTCGCTGGGCTGGGTCGGCGTCGAGAACCTCCAGCTGAGCGGCCTGCCGCCGTCGCAGGGGGGCCTCTCGCGACGCCAGGTGCGCGCGCTCGTGCGCGACGGCTGGGAGCTCGACACGCAGGGCTTCAGCCATGCCGACCTGATCGCGCTGACCCCGAGCGATCTGCACTTCCAGGTCGCGGTGGCCCGGACCACGATTCGCGACCGCTACCACGTGGCGGCGCGGTGGTTCTGCTACCCCTCGGGGCATTACAACGCGACGGTGATCGCGGCGGTCAAGGCCGCGGGCTTCCGTGGTTCGACGACGGTCGTGCGCGCGTGGGCGAACCCGCGCGAGGACCCGTATCGGCTCCCCCGTCTGGAGGTCCTCGCCGGGACTGCGCCGGCGGCGCTGCTCGGCGAGATCGCCGGCTTCCGTGACGCTCCGGCTCCCGGGCCGTCCTACCCCCCGGCATGACGCGGCGCAGCGGGCTCGCGCTCGCACTGGCGGCCGCGCTCGCTCTCGGGCTGGCAGCGCTGATCGTGCCCGGGCGCCTCGGGGAAACACCCGTCGAGCGTGGCGCCGCGACGCCGCCGGCCACCCTCGTCCTCGGCGCGCCGGCCGGACCGGCCATCACCGTCGGGCCTCACCCGATCGGCCTGAGCATCGAATACCCGCTGCTGGCGCACGATCTGGGCGGCGGTCGCTGCCCCTCGCGCGCGCTCGTGCACGCGCTCGAGTCGCTGGGATCCCCGCCGATCCGGATCGGCGGGGACTCCCAGGATCAGGTTGCGCCGGCCGGGACCCCGGCGCTCCCGGGCGTCACCGATCTGCCGCCGCGCTTCTGGACGGGCGTGGCCTGCCTCGAACGGGAGACGCGGACGCCGGTCATCGTCGGGCTCAACCTCGCGTCCGGCGAGCCCGGCTGGGCCGCCGAGCTCGCGGCGAGTGCGCGAGCGGCGATCCCGCGAGGGCTGCTCAGCTTCGAGCTCGGCAACGAACCGGACATCTACGGCGCACGGGTGCGCTGGTGGAACGGACAGGAGCTGCTCGACACGGCGATGCCGTGGGCCACGTACGTCACGCGCGCGCGAGCGGTGGCGGCGGTACTCGGCGCGGGCAGCGTGCTCGAAGGGCCGGACTTCGCCTCCGGACGCTGGGTTCGGAGGGTGCCGGCGCTCACGACGCTGCTGCACCTGCGCACGATCGACGCGCACTTCTATCCGCTGGACGCCTGCCGCAACCCGGCCCAGGCGACGACCACGGCGCTGCTCGGCAGGCGCATCCAGAGCAAGATCGACGAGCGCGTGCGGCTCGCCCGCGACGCCCGCGCCGAGCGGCTGCCGGCGGTGATCTCGGAAACCAACTCGGTGAGCTGCGGTGGCGTGGCCGGCATCTCCGACGCGCCGGCCGCCGCGGTCTGGGCGGTGCGGATGATCCTGCGCGCGCTGCGTGCCGGCTTCTCCTCGGTGCGCTTTCACGCCAGCGGGAGCGTGTACGACCCGTTCGTTGTCCACGCCGGCGTCGTGACGGCGCGTCCGCTCGAGCTCGGGATGCTCTTCGCCGCCCACGTGCTGGGCGCGGGCGCGGTGCTTCGCGCGATACCGAACGCGGGCTCACTCGACGCCGTCGCGATCACCCGCCCTGACGGTGCGCGGACCGTCGTGCTCAGCAACTATGCGGCGGCACCCCGCTGGATCTCACTCGCCGCGCCCGCGGCGGTCAGCGTGCTCGGCATTGCGGCGACGGCGCCGTCCGTGCGCGGCGCCCACGTCGCGCCGGTCGCCGGCCGCGCGCGCGTCGAGCTCGCCCCCAACTCGGTGGAGGCGATCAGCGTCCCCTGAGCCCCAGCGCGGGGCGCCGTCGGGTACCGCCAGACGGCGTCATCCGGGGGCGAGCACGTAGATCCGCACACGTCCGCTCGGGAAGCGCACGCCGGCGAACGAGGCCACCACGTAGCGGACACCGCGGTAGCTGATCGGGCCGCTCGAGGGCAGCGTCGCCGGCCCGGCGAAGGTGCCAGCCAGCTGCCGGGTCCCCGCGCGCACGAGCACCGGCACGCGCTCCAGCGCGTGAGTCAGGTCGACGTAGCCGTGCGCGTTCTGGACCGCGAACACGGCCTCGCCGACGACGCGGCCGCCGGCGTCGACCAGCGGCCTGGTGAGCGGCGCGAGCAGCGGGATCGAGACGCCGACGTCGGCGATGACCCGGCCGCCGGCGACGATGCGCAGCCGCGCGAAGCCACCGGCGGCGACCATCGTCCTGACGATCTGCGCGGCGCCGGCGCCGTCGCCGGCCGCCAGCGCGGCGGTCAGCGCGGTCGCGCGGGCGAGCGCGTTCAACGGCCGCAGGACGAATGCCTGGCCGCTCTTCGCCTCGTCGTAGGCGCGTTCCGCGATGTCGGCGAGCACGTCGGCGCCGACCTGGGCGCAGCTGCTGCGGGCGAGCGCCGCCGGCGGCCGGCGCAGGAGGATCGAGACGCGCAGTGTGCCGGCGGGGAAGCGGCCGACGTCGAACGATCCGACCAGGTACGGGACCCCGCCGACGACCACCGTCCCCCGGGCGGGCAAGCGAGCCGACGCGACGGCGATGTCGCGCATGACCGTCTGGCCGTGATAGCGCATCACGGTGTGGGCGCCGATCAGCCGCTCGGCCAGCTTCTGGTAGCCGAGGTCGTCCTGGATCGACATCACGAACGTGCCGACGACGACCCCGCCGACGCGCAATGACCCGCTGACCGGCGCGAGCACCAGCGGGCCGCCATAGTCGTCGAGCAGCCGGCCGTTGCGCAGCACCCGCAGGCGCACGATGTGCTGGTGGTTGTAGACCAGCGCGAGGACCTCGCTGCGCACCGTCGCGAGGTCGTTGGCGGCGACCGCGTTCGCCAGCACCCGGTCGGCCTCGATCGTGCGCACGCCACGCCGAACCGCGGTGCCGTTGCGCTCCCCCGCGCCGATCCGCAACGCGACCGCGAACGCGCTCGAGAAGTACGTGGCGTCGGTCGCGGCGCCGCATGGGAACTCGGGGGCGGAGGCCGCGCCGGTGCCCCCGGTTGCGCCGGCGATCAGCAGCACGATGACCGCCGCGATCGCCGCGATCGAGAAGAGCGAGGTGGCGAGGCGGGCGCGCTGCGTCATGGCGCGACACCGTAGCGTCCCGGGCGCGCGTGAGAACGCTCTAACGCAGGCCGTCGCGTGCGGCGTGCACGTCGCACGCGACGGCCGCTAAACCGCCGCAAGGTGCGGAACCACAGCGTGACGCCGTCCGGGCTGCGTTCTATGGTGGCCGCAAATGACCGGGGAGCGCCCGATCGATCACGATGGCCGCGCAGACCCGCGAGCGGCGCGTGCGCGACGCTCCGGCTGGTTCTCGCGCCCCAAGGCCGTCGGCCCGGCCCCCGATCAGGAGGCCGAGGTCCGTGCCCGGCTGTACGCGAAGCTGCCCCCCACCGAGCGCACCGTCGAGCGCATCGAGCACGTCGAGCGGATAGCCGACCGCCCGGCCGCCTGACCCGCCGCGGCCCGCGGCGGCCCGCGAGACCGCCGCCGCAGCTTGCGCTCGACGGGGCCCGCCTTGGCCCGCGGCACCGGCACGGCCTCGAACGGCGATCCTCAGCAGACCCACAGGTAGGGGCGCGACAATCCCCGGCATGAGCATCGCGTCCAGCGCCGAACCGGTCCGCGTCCTCGTCGTCGACGACGAGCCGAACATCGTCGATGTGATCTCGATGGCGTTGCGCTTCGAGGGCTTCGAGGTCGCGTCCGCCGCGACCGGCGCCGACGCGATCGCCTCGGTCGCGGCACAGCGGCCGCAGCTGCTCGTGCTCGACGTGATGCTTCCCGACATCGACGGCTTCGAGGTGGCACGGCGGCTCGCGACGGCACGCACCGACGTACCGATCATCTTCCTCACGGCGCGCGACTCGACCGAGGATGTCGTACACGGCCTGACGGTCGGCGGCGACGACTACGTCACCAAGCCGTTCAGCCTCGAGGAGCTGATCGCCCGGATCCGCACGATCCTGCGTCGCTCGGGCCTGTCCGAGGAAACCAGCTCGACGCTGGTCTTCGGCGATCTCGAGCTCGACGAGGACAGCCACGAGGTGGCACGCGGTGGGCGCCCGATCGAGCTCACGGCGACCGAGTTCCGGCTGTTGCGCTACCTGATGCTCAACCCGCGCCGCGTGCTGACCCGCGCACAGCTGCTGGACCACGTCTGGAACTACGACTTCGGGGGCGACGCCCGGGTGCTCGAGACCTACATCAGCTACCTGCGCAAGAAGGTCGACGTCGAGCAGCCGTCGCTGATCCACACCGTGCGCGGTGTCGGCTACGCGCTGCGGCTGCCCAGGAGCTGAGCCGCGCGATGTCGCTGCGCGCGCGACTGCTGATCGGCCTGATCGTGCTGACGGCGGTCGGGCTGGTGATCGCCGGCGTCGTCACCTATGCGGCGGAACGCTCGTTCCTGACCTCGCGGGTCGACGAGCAACTGACGGGAACGAGCAACGTCAACGGCTTCGAGGACGTGCTCGACGCCGCTCTCGGGCTTCGCAAGCCGGCCCCCGGGCGCGGCGCCGCCGGCCCGGGCCCGTTCCCGGGAGCGTTCGGCGCGCCGGGGCACGGCGGCCCCTCCGCCGGGTTGCTGCTGCCGTCGGGGACCTGGGGCATCTTTCGCCCGAACCGCGGGCAGGCGAAGGGCTACTACGCACCGCCATACCAGTCGCCTCCGAAGCTCCCGGCACAGATCGCGCGTACCACCGATCCTGCGCATCCCAGGCTGATCACGGTGAACTCCGTCGCCGGGTCGGGGGTGCAATATCGCGTGCTCGCCAAGACCAGCGACACCGGCTCGGGCGAGATGATCATCGCGGTGCCGCTCAGTGACGTCGCGCAAACGCTCAGCCGGCTGCGTGACGTCGAAGCGATCGTGATCGCCGCCGTGCTGCTCGCACTCGCCGCCTTCGCCTGGCTGTTGATCCGGATCGGCCTGCGACCGCTCGATCGCATGGGCGCCACGGCGGGGGCGATCGCGGCCGGCGACCTGTCCCGCCGCGTCAGCCCGGCGGAGTCGCGCACCGAGGTCGGGCGTCTCGGTCTCGCGCTGAACGCCATGCTTGGCCAGATCGAGGACGCCTTCGCCGAGCGTCAGGCCAGCGAGGACCGGCTGCGGCGCTTCCTCTCCGACGCCTCCCACGAGCTCCGCACCCCGCTCGCCTCGATCCGCGGCTACGCCGAGCTGTTCCGGATGGGCGCGGCGGCGCGTCCCGAGGACACCGCGAAGGCGATGGCACGGATCGAGGAGGAGGCAGCGCGCATGGGCGTGCTGGTCGAGGATCTGCTGGCCCTCGCGCGCCTGGATGAGATGCCCGTGGCGAGACGCGAGCCGGTCGACCTGGGGCGCTTGGCCCGTGACGCCGCCGATGACGCACGCGCCGCGGCCCCCGACCGCGCGGTGACGCTCACGCTCGACGGTGGGCAGCTGGTCAGCGGCGATCCGTCGCAGCTGCGCGGCGTGCTCGCCAACCTGATGCGCAACGCGCTGACCCACACCCCGCCCGGCTCGCCGATCGAGCTCTCGGTCTCGGATACCGACGGCGGCGTCCGGGTCGAGGTCCGCGATCATGGGCCCGGCCTCCCCGACGGTGCCGAGGCGACCGTGTTCGAGCGCTTCTGGCGCAGCGAGGGCGGCCGCGGCCGTGGCCGCGCCGGCGCCGGGCTCGGGCTCGCGATCGTCGCGGCGATCGTCGACGCGCACGGCGGCCGCGTGAGCGCGCGCAACGCACCCGACGGCGGTGCCTCGTTCGCGATCGAGCTGCCCGTCGAGCCGCTCGCCGCCGCCACGCCGCCCGGCGCCGTGCCACCGGCCGCGGAGTGATCGGGCGGTCCGTCGCGCGACGATCGGCGGCGCGTGACCGGCGCGCCTACGCCGCGCTGATCACCCGCGGGGCGCCGAACTCCACCAGGCACCGCGGCACCTCGACCGAACGATCGGCGCGCTGGTGGTTCTCGAGCAACGCGACGATCGTGCGCCCCACCGCGACGGCGGTGCCGTTGAGGGTGTGCGCCGCCGCGGGCCGTCCGCCGGCGGCGCGCACGCGGATCTCGAGCCGGCGCGCCTGGTAGTCGGTCGTGTTCGAGCACGAGGTCAGCTCGCGGTAGCGGCCCTGACCGGGCAGCCACGCTTCGCAGTCGTACTTCTTGGCCGCCGAGGCGCCGAGATCGGCGACCGCGATGTTGACCACGCGATAGGGGATCTCGAGCTCGCCGAGCAGCGCCTCCTCGATCGCGAGGATCCGCTCGTGCTCCGCGGTCGCCTGCTCGGCGGTCGCGAAGACGAACATCTCGACCTTGTCGAACTGGTGCACGCGGAAGATCCCACGGGTGTCCTTGCCGGCGGCCCCCGCTTCACGGCGAAAGCACGACGAGAAGCCGGCGTAGCGCAGCGGCAGCGCCTCGGCGTCGAGGATCTCCCCGGCGTGCAGCGAGGCCAGGGCCACCTCCGAAGTGCCGACCAGGAACAGGTCGTCGTCGGCCAGCCGGTAGAGCTGCTGCTCGGTGTCGGGCAGAAAGCCGGTGCCGTAGAGCGCCTGCTCGCGCACCAGCACCGGGGGGATCACCGGCTCGAACCCCTGTGGGCGAAGGCGCTCGAACGCCCAGCGCACGAGCGCCAGCTCGAGCATCACCAGGTCACCCTTGAGATAGGCGAAGCGAGCGCCGGACAGACGCGCGCCCGCCTCCATGTCGATCAGCGGGCCGGCGAGCTCGAGGTGGTCGGCCGCGGGGCCGGCGGCGGGCTCGCCGACCGACCGGATCACCGTGTCGCTGTCGGCGGCATCGGCACTCGGCAGGTTCGGCAGGCTGAGCAGGAGCGCGTCCAACTCGGCCTGGACCGCCGCGAGCTCCTGCTCGAGCTGCTTCTCGCGCGCGCCGACGTCGCGCATCCGCTCGATCGCCGCGGTGGTGTCCTCGCCCGCGCGCTTGGCCGCCGCGATCGCCTCGGAAGCGTCGTTCTTGGCCGCCCGCAGCGACTCCAGCTCGGGAAGCAGCTCGCGCCGGCGTGCATCGAGCGCCAGCACCCGCTCGAGCGGCGCCACCGCCGACTCGCCTCGCCGCGCGAGCGCCGCGCGCACGGCATCGGGTTGCTCGCGGATCAGCCGGAGGTCGAGAACCGCCGGCGTCCTAGCTCGAGCACGATGCGCCGCTCGACCCGATCGTCGGCGTGTGCGGCGCCTGCGTGCCGGCGTATTTGGCCAGGAACTGAGCGATCGCCGTCGCGGCGCTGCCGACGACGATGTCCTGGGGCATGATCTGCCCCGAGAAGCCGCCGTTACGGATCGCGTAGAGGACGTTCTGGACGCACTCCGGGCGGAAGTTGAAGTTGGGCGCCTGGGTCCGCAGGCGCCCCTGAACCGAGGTCGCCGAGCCGTCGGCCCCGACGACCGACAGCGTGTGGCAGCCGGAGCAGTGGGTCACGAACAGCTCAGCGCCGGTCCGGTAGGGGCTGCTCTTGGCCAGCTTGATGCCCTGGGAGCCGCAGGCGCTGATTGCGAGCGCGACAAACGCGCTGACCGCGACGGTCTTGGCGATCTGTGCGGGACGAGCCATGCGCGCGCAGATCATATGGGGAACCGCCGGCGTAGCGCGGGTCCTGAACCGCGCCCGGCGGTGCAGGAGCCCAACTCCCGACGGCGAATGACTCACTCCCGGCGTCGGTGAGAGACGGTCGCTCTGCTTTCGTCCGCGATCGATCTTTTCGGCGGCAACCAATGCCGACGCCGGGTTTTCCTCGCAGCGCGCGCCGCGGCGGCCGAGCGGCTCGCAGAAGGCCCTAGTAGGTGCCGGCGGCGCGCAGCGCCAGCACGCAGATGACCAGCGCGGCCAGGGCCATGACGCCGATCTCACGGCGCAGGATCGCGAGCACGATCGCCTGCTGCTCCGGCTCCGGCAGTGTCGCGACTTCCCGCGCGTCGTCGAGGCCGCGCACCGAGAGCACCTGGTCCGCCGCGACCAGCCGCAGTTGCTCGGCAACGAAGCCGATGGCGAGCGGGAGCAGCGCGTACAGGTAATAGATGCTCTGCGCCGGGTGATGGTGGTCGAGCAGCAGGACTCCGGCGAGCGCGGCGTAGGCCAGGGCGAGGACCTGGCCGGCGCGAACCCCCAGCCAGAACTCGCGGCTCGGCGCCACCCGGTACCAGCGGAGCGCTCCGAACAGACCGACCACGCCGTCGAGCGCGGCGAGCGCCAGCGCTCCCCACACCGCCAACTCGCGCGCGCTCATCGGCTGCTCGCGCGCCCGGATATCGAGCGTTTTGCCACTAAGTAACACTCCGTCACAAGGTCGGTGGGTAGTGATATAACGCCTCTGTGATCAGAACCTACCTGCCCGCGATCGTGTTCCTCGCGCTCGGGGCGATCGTAGGCGGCGCGTTCGCCTTTCTCAATATGGCGTTCGGGCCCCGCCGGCGGATCCCGGCCAAGACGCAGCCCTACGAATGCGGCCTCCCCTCGGAGGTCAAGCACGGTTTTCGCTTCGGGATCAGCTTCTACCTGATCGCGATGCTGTTCATCCTGTTCGACATCGAGACGATCTTCCTGTTCCCGATCGCCGCCGAGCTGCGGGCCTACGGCACCTTCGCCCTCGGCGAGACGATCACCTTCATCGTCCTGCTGTTCGTCGCCCTCGTCTACGTCTGGCGTCGCGGGGCACTCGAATGGCGCTGACCCGCGAGCCGATCGAACCGGGGAGCTTCCGCGCCCGCCAGCTGCTCGCGCGCGACATGCTGCGCGGCGACCTCGAAGGCCTCGAGCTGGAGCGCCACGTCGAGCAGTCGATCCTGACCACGACGCTCGACCGCGCCGTCGCCTGGGGCCGCTCGAACGCACTGTTCCCCGCAACCTTCGGCCTGGCCTGCTGCGCGATCGAGATGATGTCGGTCGTCGCCGCGCGCGTCGACATCGCCCGCTTTGGCTTCGAGGCCTTCCGCGCCTCGCCGCGGCAGGCCGACCTGTTGATCCTCTCCGGGCGCGTCTCGATCAAGATGGCGCCCGTCGTGCGACGCATCTATGACCAGATGCTCGAGCCGAAGTGGGCGATCGCGATGGGCGCGTGTTCATCGTCGATGGGTGTCTTCAACAACTACGCGATCGTCCCCGCGGACAAGTTCATGCCGATCGACGTTCACGTTCCCGGCTGCCCTCCGCGTCCCGAGGCGCTGATGCACGGCATCCTCAAGCTGCGAAAGATGATCCAGGACGATCCCGACATGGGTTGGCGCGAGCGCTACGGCGCCGAGGGAACCGAGGAGACCCTCGACGCCGCGGAGCCCGCCGGTGCCTGACCAGGTCGGGCTCGAGCTGATCGCCGGCCAGCTCGAGCAGCAGATCCCCGGAGGCGTCGTGGCGACGACCTTCTTTCGTGAGCGAGCGACGGTCGAGATCGCGCCGGGCGCTGTCCGCGACGTCCTCTCGGCGCTGCGCGACGACCACGGCTTCCGCGCGCTGATGAGCGTGCACGGCGTCGACTACTACCCCGAGGAGCCGCGCCTCGGCGTGCACTACGAGTTGCTCGACATGGAGCGCGTCGACCGGCTCACGGTCAAGCTGCGCGTGACGGTGGCCGAGCCGACCATCCAGTCGGTGACTCCCGACTGGCCGACCGCCGATCACCAGGAGCGCGAGGTCTACGACATGTTCGGCGTGCGCTTCGAGGGCCACCCGGACCTCCGGCGAATCCTGATGCCCGAGGACTACGAGGGGCACCCGCAGCGCCGCGACTTCCCGGTCGGCGGCGAGCCCGTGCTGTTCACCCACAACGACGCCACCAGCCCGGGATGGACCAGGTGAGCACCGGCTCGGACTACCGCGCTCGCGAGGAGTCGATCACCATCTCGACCCTCGAGGAGCAGCTGAACTCGCAGCGCACCGGCCAGACGACGGAGCTGCTGACCCTCAACATCGGCCCCCACCATCCCGCGACCCATGGCGTGCTGCGGCTGCTGGTGACGCTCGACGGCGAGATCGTGCGCGACCTCAAGCCGATCGTCGGCTACGTCCACACCGGCATCGAGAAGACGGCCGAGCAGAAGGCCTACTGGAAGGTGATCCCCGTGGTCGAGCGGATGGACTACCTCTCCTACTACTTCAACGCGATGGCGTTCTGCGGCGCGGTCGAGACGCTGCTCGAGTGCGAGGTCCCCCCGCGCGCCCAGTACCTGCGGGTGATCCACCTCGAGCTGAACCGGATCATGTCGC
>DATLQS010000066.1:0-2505 GCA_035535075.1 Solirubrobacteraceae bacterium | reverse complement strand
CCGCTGAACCGGCCTCGCCGGCGGCTACGGCGCCGCGGGCGCCGCGAACAGCGCGGGGAGGAGCTCGCGAATCTTGCCCGCCGAGGTCTCGCTGAGCTCGGCCAGCGGCTCGCGGGCAAACGCCGAGGGCATGATCGCGAGCTCGCGCATGATCCATTTCGCGGGCACCGGGTTGACCTCGACGAACGCCGCCTCGACGAACGCATGCAGCTCGTAGTGCAGCGCCCGCGCGCGCTCGTGGTCGCCCGCCTCGAACGCGTCGTAGAGCTCGGCCACCGGTCGGGGGGCGAAGTTCGCGACGCAGCTGAGGTGTCCGCGGCCTCCCAGCACGAGCATCGGGTAGCACAGCAGCTCGATCCCCGACAGCGCGATGAAGTCGCTGCCGCATTGCGAGAAGACGTGCGAGACGTGCTCGAAGTCGCGCGTCGTCTCCTTGATGCCGACGATGTTCTCGTGGGCGCGGCGCAGGCGTCCGACCGTCTCGGGTGCGATGTCGACGCCGCTGCGGATCGGGACGTTGTAGACGATGATCGGAAGCTGCGGAAACTCGCGTGCGACGCTCGCGTACCAGTTGATCAGCCCCTGCTGCTGCGGGCGCGCGTAGTACGGCGCGACGACCAGGGCGCCGCTGGCCCCGAGTCGCTCCGCCTCCGCGGTCAGCTCGAGCGTCTCGTCGAGCCGCGCGCTGCCGGTACCCGGCAGAAACGGCACGCGCCCGTCGATCGCGCCCGCCGCCGCGCGCATCACCGCGATGCGCTCAGCAACGGTCTGGGAGGTCGGCTCGCCGGTCGAACCGCCGACCGAGATGCCGTGAGATCCGTGCTCGAGCTGCCAGTCCACCAGCCGCGCGACCGTCTCCGAGTCGACCGATCCGTCGGGGCGAAAGGGGGTGATCAACGGCGTGATCGCGCCACGGATGGCTGACGGGTCGCCGGCGAATCGGTTCATGCGCCATCTCCAGTGTCGTTGTTTGCGGCGCGCCACGCCTCGTATTCCTCGCGCCGTGCCTCCGAGAGGGGATAGACGCCGCGCACCGACTCGCCCGCCTTGACCCGCTCGAGCGCCCAGGCCTCGCGCGACTCCTGTGCGAGGGCGTCATGCGCGACCTGCTCGGCGAGCGCTGCGGGCACCACCAGGACGCCGTCGGCGTCGCCGACGATCACGTCTCCGGGCATCACGAGAGCGCCACCGCAGCCGATCGGCACGTTCGCCTCGAGCGGGAAGTGCAGCCGGCCGAGCACCGCCGGGTGAGCCGCCCTGTAGTAGGTCGGGATCTCCAGGCGCGCGACGGCGGCGACGTCGCGCAGGCCTCCGTCGGTGACGATGCCGCTCGCGCCACGTGCGAGCGCTCGCGCGGCGAGGATGTCGCCGATCGTCCCGGCGTGGGGTTCCTGACGGGCGTCGATGACCAGCACCTCATCGGGCCCGATCGACTCCACGGCGAGTTTCTGCGCGTTCAACTCGCCGGCGTCGGCGTCACGGATGTCTTCGCGCAGCGGCACGTAGCGCAGCGTGTAGGCGTAGCCGAGCAGCCGCGTGTCCGGGCGCGTCGGGCGCACCCCGGCGATCACCGGGTTGCTGATCCCGCGGCGAGCGAGCTGAACCGACAGCGTCGCCGTCGACACCGTGCGCAGAGCCGCCCGGGCGGCGTCCGAGAGGACCGCCGAGCGGTGCCCGTTCATGCCGAGTGCGGCGGCGTGCGTCGCGGCGGCGATCTTCGGCTGGGCGCCAAAGCCGGCGAGCGCCTCGTCGGCTTCGACGATCCGGTTGGACACCGTGCTGACGCCGTCGAGCTCGACCTCGACGTGGTCACCGGGCTGGACCAGGCTCGATCCCGCCGGCGTGCCGGTGAGGATCACATCGCCGGGCTCGAGCGTCATGAAGCGCGAGAGGTCGGCGACCAGCAGGCCGAAGGGAAAGATCAGGTTGGCGCTGCTGTCCTCCTGCACGATCACGCCGTTGACCCGTGTGCGCACGGTCAGCTGGCCCGGATCGAGGCGGTCGGAGGCCATCGGGGTGCCGATCGGCGTGAAGCCGTCCTGGCCCTTCGAGAACAGGTTCGAACCGCGGTCGGCCCAGCGCATGTCAAGCAGTCCGACATCGTTCGCCGGTGCGTACCAGCCGACGTGATCGGCTCCCTGCTCAGGCGTCACGCGGCGCGCCCGGCGCCCGATGATCGCGGCGATCTCGCCCTCGACGCCGAGCATCTGGGTGCCACGCGGGCGCATCACGGGATCCCCGCTGCGGGCCAGCGACGACACCGGCTTCATGAAGTAGGAGGGGACGTCGGGAACCCAGCCGCGTTGCTCCGCGCGGCTGTGGTAGTTGACGTGAACGGCGATTATCTTGCTCGGCGGTGGAGACGCCACGGTGCCCGGATCGTATACCTTTTGATACAAGACCTTCCCATGGCGGCGCGCCGGACAATCGCTCAACGACCCGGAAGTGGCGCTGCGACCCGCCGGCGGCGCAACCACCACACCCGGACCTAGGAGGAAGGGCTTG